>JBBSOS010000027.1:0-13828 GCA_038259505.1 Candidatus Limnocylindrales bacterium
ACATCGGATACAGCCTCAAGCTCCGCAGCTGGTCACGCGCGCGGATCCAGGCACGCGTCGACGAGCTGCTGGCACTCGTCAGGCTCGATGGGCTGGGCGATCGGGGGCCCACCCAGCTGTCCGGCGGTCAGATCCAGCGCGCGGCCCTCGCCCGCGCGCTCGCGCCGGGGCCCCAGGTGTTACTGCTCGACGAGCCACTCTCGGCACTCGACCTCAAGCTGCGGCAACACATGCAACTCGAGCTCCGGGCCATCCAGCGCAAGCTCGGTGCCACGTTCATCTATGTGACCCATGACCAGACGGAAGCGCTGGTCATGTCCGACCGCATCGCAATCATGAATGCCGGGCGGCTGGTGCAGGTCGGCACACCCCGGGACATCTACACCCGGCCCGCGAGCGTCTTTGCGTCCGACTTCATCGGTGAGACGAACCTCATCACGGGTACCGTGGTCGAGCTGGTCGATGGGCGAGTGACCCTCGTGGTCGGACCTGCCGCACGGCTCACTGGACGGCCTGCATCGGCTCTGGTGATAGGCGCTGAGGCGACGCTGTCTGTGCGGCCGGAATCGATCCGGGTGGCTCGCGCGGAACCTCCCGCACCAGGGACCCCGCCTGCCCAGGGCTGTCGTGGGCAGGTACGCGAGATCGTGTATCTCGGCACGCGCATCAGGATCGAGTCGGTCACCCCCGAAGGAATCGCCACGTGGGCGGACCTGCGCGAGTTTGAGGCGGCCGGTCTCGCCATCGGCGACTGGGTCGTCCTCGACTGGGCCTCCGATTCCGCGACCATCTGGGCCAACGAGGCCGGCGCGCCGGGTCAGCTGTGACAACGGCTCGCTCCGCGTCCGGGGGCCCTGTGCACGGGCCAGTGCCGCTGGTGTGCCGAACGACGCCGTCCGAGTCCGGGACACCGGGTACGTGATGGTACGATCTTGATTGCCACAGGCGAACTGGAAACCGCTGGTTGTTGGAACACCAGCCTGCTCGACCCGATGCGCGAAGAGGATTGGCCCCATGGACGACCGCGTGAAGACACTGTTCGACACCCGCCTGAACCGCCGGAGGTTCCTCAGCGGTGCAGCGGGCATGACCGCGCTCACCATCCTGGGGCCGGGCGATCGTCCTGGGTCAGTCCGCTCAGCCGGTCGCGCTGGGCGGCCAACTGAACTTCATCGGCTACGACGGCGAGGACGCGCGCAATGTGGCCAAGCCGTTCCTCGAAGCGAACGGCATCACGGTGAACCCGACGTTCATCGCCGACCCGTTCGAACCGTTGACCCGCTTCCAGACTGGTTCACGCGGCCAGATGGATATCGTCTCGGACAACAAGGACTTCATGCGAGCCATGCTCGATGCAGGCACGGAGTTCTTCCAGCCATTGGATCTCAGCCGCATCCCCAATGCTGCGGGTCTGTTCCCATCGTTCAAGACCGCGGGCTGGCTGTACCGAGATGGCGTCACCTATGGAGTGCCGCTCATCTGGGGGGATGAGCCTTGCGTCTTCGACCCCGCCAAATGGGACGGACCGCCCGCCAAGTACAGCGACTTCGCGGACGCCTCCTGGGCGGGCGAGTTGGTGATGGTGGACGACCCGATCGCGAATACCTGGTTGTGGGCCAAGTCACTGGGCATGCCCGAACCCAACCGGCTCACGCAGGCCGAACTCGATGCGGCGATCGACGCCATGCTCCTCACCAAGCCCAATGTCGTCACGTTCGCGGCGACGCTCGGCGATCAGGCAGACGTCCTGGTGCGCGGGGATGCCTCTATGGCCATCGGCGGCTGGGCCTATCAGATCCTCATCGCCAAGGAGAAAGGGGTCACGCTCGCGTCGGCGTCCCCCGCCGAGGACGGCACGTACTTTTGGTCGGATGCCTACTCGCTCGCACTGGACGCGCCCAATGAGGCCAACGCCTACGCCTTCATGGACTACATGATGTCGCCAGAGGCTAACGCCGCGATCGCATCAGAGCTCGGCTCCGGATGCACGGTCGAGGCCGCCCTGCCCCTCGTCGATCCACAAGTCGCTCCGCTGTACCCGTACGATGAAGTCCGTCATGAGGACGGGGGGATCCTGGGCTCTCAGGTCGTGACGCCCCCCGCCGAGGACGAAGGCGAGGTAGTGGGTATCGCGAAGTGGCAGGAAGCCTGGCAGCGTTTCAAGCTCAGCTAGGTACCGGGCTGGTCGCGGGCGGCTGACGCGACCCGGCCGCGCGCCTGCGCCGACCGGCCATCCCGATCGACGCTCGTCCCGGCCCGCCTGAGATCCCGGAGGTCCCTGTGAGCGGCTCGAACCCGCCCGATGCGGTCGACCTGCTGATTCGCCATGCCTATGTCATCACCATGGACGACGACGGCACGCTCGTGCCGGATGGGGCGATCGCGGTCAGCGGCAGGCGCATCAGCCACGTCGGACCGGACGCCGAGATCGCGGCGCGGGTGATCCCGGAGCGCACCATCGATGCCCGGGGAGGTCCGGTCCATCCGGGCCTCGTGGAGACCCATCTCCATGCGTCGTACCAGACCATCCGTAGCGTAGTGCCAGACCAGATCCGCGAGGTCGATGTCTTCCCCACCATCGAGCGGCACTTCTATGACGTGGTGACGCCCGAGGAGGAGGAGCTGGGCTGCCTGCTCTCCTCGTTGGAGATGATCCGCAACGGCACGACCTGCTTCCTGGAGGCGGGCACGATCCTGGAGCCGGATGCGGGCGCCCGGGCGGCCGAGATCGTGGGTATCCGCGCGGTGCTGGGCGACGCGTGTATCAACGACCAGCCTGGTGGCTTCTCCCAGGGCAAGGAGGCGCGCGATCCGGACGCCCCATTCATCTCGCGCGCGCCGCGCGACCTCGATGGTGCGCTGGCCCAGATGGGCCGCCAGCTGGGGCGCAACGATGATCCCGACGCGCTCGTGCGGGGGCACATCGCGGTGATGGGTCTGGGCACCGCGTCCGAGACGCTGCTGCTGGAAGCCAAGCGCCGTGCGGATGCGGCGGGCGTCGTGCTCAACATGCACCATGCGTACAGCCTTGCCGACACCACCGCCGACCGCGAGCGCTACGGCACCGACCCGCTGCTCCACCTCGCGGCCATCGGCGTGCTCGACCGGAACGTGACCCTGGGCCATGCCAACCACCTGACCGACGCCGAGTGCGAGGTGCTCCTGGAGCGCGGCACGACGATCGCCTGGGCGCCTGCGGCGTCGATGATGTGGGGCCACGGCGGCACGCTCCATGGCCGCCACGCGGAACTCTGGCGGCGGGGCCTCAACATCGGCCTGGGCTCGGACTCGGCCAACTGGTCCAACGACTTCGACCTGTTCCGCCAGGCGAACCTGGCGCTGCTGACCGCACGCGACAGCCATGAGGACCGCACCTACCTGCTCGCCGAGGACGTCCTCCGGATGGCCACCCGGGGTGGTGCCCGGGGAGCGGGTCTCGAGGACCGCATCGGGTCGGTCGAGGTGGGCAAGCGCGCGGACCTGGTGCTCCACACGCTCGACCGGCCGGAGATGCGACCGGTGACCGACATGGTCCGCAACCTCGTCTACGCGGGCCGCTCCAAGTCCATCCGGAGCGTCATCGTGGACGGCCGTGTGGTATTGGACGACGGCGTCTTCCCGCACCTCGACGAACCGGCCCTCCTGGCACGCATCGACGAGGGTGCCCAGGCGATGCTGCGCCGGATGGGCTACACGCCCGTTGCCGAGCGCATCGACAGACGCTCGTCCCGGCCCGCCTGACACGACCTCACCCGTACCGGACGCGCTCTGGGATACCCGTTCGCAGCAGCTCTCCATAGACACCGACCGCCTGTCCCAGCTGATCCAGCTCCAGCCACTCGTCGGCGGCGTGGGCCTGCGCGATGTCCCCAGGGCCAAGGACGACTGCCGGGATGCCCACCCGCGCAAAGGCGCTTGCATCCGACCCATATGGCACACCGATCCCATCGGACGGAAGGCCCAGGCGCTCCAGCGTACGGCCGACCGCAGCTGACCAGCTCCGGTTCGTCGTGGGATCGAAGGTCGGGTGGACGATCGGGTCGACGAGCTCCACCTGGAGTCCCGGATCCTCTGCGCGCAGTCGCGCAAGATGCTCCTCCAGTTCGGCCAGGACCGCATCGCCATCCTCGCCAGGGACCGTGCGGCGGTCCACCTGGATCTCGCACCGTGCAGGGATGATGTTCACCTGCTCGCCGCCCCGGATGACGTTGATGCTGCAGACCGCTGGGCCGGTCAGCGGATGACTCGCCTGGAGGGAGGGGATGTACTCCTCCTCAAGCGATCGGATGACCGGCAACATCGCGCGGATCGCCGAATGGCCCCTTCCCGGATCGGACGAGTGTGCGGCAGTACCGGAGGTCCGGATCGTGACCCGAACCACGCCCTTGTGGGCAACGACGGCGCGCAGGTTCGTCGGCTCGCCCACGACCACCGCGTCGGGATACCAGCCGAGCACCGGCAGATGCCGGTCAACGAACGCGTCGACCCCCGCTCGTGAGATCTCCTCATCGACGACGAACAGCAAGGCAGCGTTGACGCCCGGGCCTCCGCCGGCCAGCGAACGAGCGTGCTCGGAGAGTGCCCACATCATCGCCGCACCCGAGCCCTTGGCATCACAGGCTCCCCGACCATGGACCACGCCCGCACCCACGGTCGCCTCGAACGGTGGCACGCTCATGGTCTCGACGCCGACCGTGTCCATATGGCTCTCGAACAGCAGCCACGACGCGTCCGTGTGGATCGGGGCGGTCACCAGCAGGTCGTCCGCCTCACCAGGCACCGGCAGGCGCTCGCTCACCAGGCCCAGGTCGCTCGCCGTGCGTTCGAGAAAGGTGACCAGCACCGACTCCGCTGCAGCACGGCCGGAGATCGCCCGGTTGACCGAGTCGATGCCGATCATCCCGTACAGCAGTTGGGCGGCAGTCCCGATATCGACCACGGACCAGGCTCAGTCGAGCCGGAAGATCTGGGGCAACCATGTGACGCCGTTATGCCGGAGGTCATCGTCGAAGAGTCCACGCATGGCGGCCCGCCATCGGACGGTCACCTCAGCAGCTGCCTCGAGCAGCAACGACTCATCCGGGTCATCACAGGCGTATGTGCCGATGACGCGGTCGCCAAGCAGGAAGATGGAGTAGTCGCGGATGCCCGCCGCAGTGATCGCGGCCAGCACATCCGGCCACACGGCGGTGTGTGCCGTGATGTAGTCGTCGATCCGATCCGGCCGAAGCCGCGCGGTCCATGCCACGCGTGTCATGGATCCCTCCCCTCACACGACCCGGCCGAATGGCCGGACGCTGATGTCTTGCCAGATACCCTGGGCTACGTAGACGTCATCCAGTGCGACCTGGCGGGCCGCCTCCGCATCCTCGGCACGGATGAGCATCAGGGATGTGCTCAGTGCGTCGATGTAGGCGCCGCCCTCGATGATCACGCCTGATCGCTTCAGTGCCGCGACCCTGCCCAGATGCTCCGCGCGGAATGGACCACGTCGTTCAGCAGCGTCGGGTGCGAATCGCACCTCTACCAGGAACACCGCCTCGCTCTCGACCGGGGCATCGGGCGCGGCGGACCCGCGCTGCACCAGCTCGACCCGGATGCCATCGGGATCGGTGAGATACACGCTTCGCCCGCCAGCCCATCGGCCACTGGTCGGTGTGACCGGGGCGTTCACCGATCCATGTCCCGATGCGACCGCCCGCGCATGGATCACGTCCACGTCGTCCACCTCGAAGCAGACATGGCATGTCCCCGGGTTGGCGGTGGCAGGGTCCACGGCTCGTCGATCGATATCCCGGTACTCCAGGAGTTCCAGCAGGACGCCCGACGCAGGTTCCACCAACAGGCAGATGTCCAGCGTCAACCCCGGATAGCCCGTCACATGGCCCAGGTACGGGTCGTTCCGGGTCAGCCGCTCCAGCTCCCTGAGTCCGATCACGTCCCGGTAGTACGTTCGTGATCGTTCCACGTCCGTGACCTGGAGCCCGACATGCCCGAATGCCACCGGTCGTCCCGCACCTGCGTTCATGCGTCCTCCGCTTCCGATGGGATGAGTCGGCCCACGTCGATACGGTAGATCGTCTGCGGCCGCCCCGCCCGTGCTCCGCCCAGTCGACCAAGGGGGATCGCGATGCCCGCTCGCTGCAGCGAGGTCATGAGTCGGCGCGCGGACCGCGCCTCGATGCCGTACGCCCGGGCCAACTCGGCGGCAGTGACCGAGGATGCGTCGACCTGGCGAAGCGCCCGGGTCAGGCGGGCCAACGACAACGGTCCGAGGCCCAGATGCTCCGCGACCCGGAGGGTGGCATCGTGCGTCTCGCGCAGGCGATACGTCGTCGGCGAACGGTCACGACCTGCCCGCAGCACCTCGCCATTCGGGAACGCCACGTGCAGGTCGCCATCACGCTCACCCATCACGAGCGCCTGTCGCGCGCGTTCTTCTGCAGCCGATGCGGTCGAACCGAATCCGATCCCCAGACGGGCCTGGATGGCCGATCGATGGAGCTGGAGGGGACCTCCATGACCGGCCATCCAGCGCGAGATAGCGCTCTCCGCGATACCGCGGCTCGTGAACACCATGAACGTCCCGTCGTCCCGTTCCGAGAGGCGACCCTGGAGTCGCTCCGCGACATCGAGCACGGACTCTCGGACGTGGAGTCGCCAACTCTGCGCTTCGTACGATGCTGGATCAGCCGCGAGTGTGGGCTCCTGATCGGGCACGCTGATGAGGATCACGGCCGGCTGGGTCGTCTCGCTGATATTCAGGCGTGCCTCCAGGTGCGCCTGGCGCAACGCTTCCCGGAATGCAGCACGAGTGTGGCTGATGCGCCACGCGGTGACCCCCGCCGCGATCAGTTCGCGATGGACCGACTCCAGGCAGGTCACGCACACGTCCACGTCGCCCGCACGTGCCCGCTCGAGGTGGAAGCCCGTGATCTCCGCTACGGGCCGGATGAGCTCCTCACTCCCCGCGAGCCCCAGGGGCATGATGTGTTGTGGCGGTTCCAGCCCCAGGTCCTCGAAGGCCTCGCGCACGATGGCTGCTTCGATGGTGTCCAGGCTCATCCGGGGCATTTCGCCATGCGAGCGGCGCAGGAGCTGGATGAGCGCGCGGTAGAGGTCTGCCCCGGCATGTGGCACGAAGCGCAGCGACGCCGAGAGCCCGCCAGATCGGCGCCCGAGGGCATACGGCACGCGGCCGGTGAACAGGAGCACCTGGCACACCTGATCGAGTTCGTGCGCCAGCCCCGGTGCATCATCCGCTGACTCGTACGCCCGGACCATCACCTGGTCCGCTAACCCTTCCTCCAGGGCGACGCTCAGGCACAGGCGTGTCGAGTCTGCCGGTCCGATCAGGCCGATCACCGGTCAGACCAGCGCACGACCTGGCCCGTCGCAGCTTCGCAACCTTCCCAGGGCCGATTTTCGGTCACATTAGTGGTATCTTATCGCCCGATGGGCAGTTCGATCTCCCCACCCGACACGAGCGCCGTGTCACGTCCGCGCCGGGTCCTCGTCACGGGAGCCGCGTCGGGCATCGGGCGCAGCACCGCGGTCAGGCTCGCACGCGCTGGCAGCCGGGTCGTGGCATGGGACGTGGATGATGCCGCAGGCACTGAGTTGGCCGAGGAGGCTCGTGGCCAGGGCTGGGAGCTGGCGTTCCGTCACGTCGACGTATCCCGTGAAGAGGATGTCGTCGCGGCGCTCCGCGAGGCGGCAGACGCGGGGGATGGGATCGATACGCTGGTCCACGCGGCCGGCATCATGGCCGGCCAACTGGAGGACATCCGGGACCTGACAGAGGCGACCTGGGACCGCGTCGTGGACGTGAACCTCAAGGGTGCCTTCCTGGTCGCCAAGCATGTCGCGACGGTGATGTTGGCCGCCGGATCGGGGGTCATCATCCTGATCGCATCGAAGGGCGGCGTGTCAACGGGCAGCGGCTCGTACCCATACGGCGCAAGCAAGGGTGGCATGCACGGACTCAGCCTGACCCTGGACCGGCATCTCGGGCCCCAGGGCATCCGCATCAACGAGGTCTGCCCTGGTGACGTCGACACTCCCCTGATGCACCGATCCCTCACCGAGGGACTGGAGCGTGGCGGCGACCCCCAGTCCATCGAGCGGATCCGACGCGGATTGACTGCCCCCGACGCCATCGCGGAGCTGATCGCATTCCTCGCTTCGGAGGCTGCCTCGTGCGTCCGGGGCACGGTCTTCACCACGTGAGGGCACGTGGCTGATACGCCCGGCCCCGGTGCGCTCGAGTCGCCGGCCGACCTGATCGCCCTTCGCCGTGACCTCCACCGCCATCCGGAGTTGCGATTTCGCGAACATCGAACGGCAGCCCTGCTCCGGGAGCGACTCGAGCGGCTGGGCTACGACGTCCAGACGGGCGTTGGTGGCACGGGCATCGTCGCCCAGCTCGCGTCCGGAGAACCGGGACCGCATGTGGTCCTGCGCGCGGACATGGACGCCATGCCCGTCGCGGACCTCAAGGACGTCCCGTGGGCGTCGAGCGTGCCAGGGGTCGCCCACGTTTGCGGTCATGACGTGCACATGGTGGTCGTCCTGGGGGTGGCCGAGCGACTTCGCCGGGAGCCGATGCACCGAGGGCTGGTCAGCTTCGTGTTCCAACCCGCCGAAGAGCGGCCGTTCGGGGAGCCGAGTGGCGCTCAGGCGATGCTCGCCGAAGGCATCCTGAACGACCCTCCGCCAGACGCGATCCTTGGACTGCACTGCTGGCCAGAACTGCCCGCAGGGTCGGTGGGCGTGGATGAGCGGATCGCGATGGCGGGCAAGGACGCGTTTCGATACGTGCTCCACGGAAAGTCCGCGCACGCGGCCACGCCCAGCCAGGGCCGGGACGCCGTCCTGGGCATCGCCCAGCTGACCACGGCCCTGCACCAGGGCTTCTCGCGCTTGAGGGATTCGAGCGACCAGGCCGTGCTGAACGTCGGCACCATCGCGGGAGGGAGGTCCCAGAGCGTCATCGCGGATCGGGCCGAGATCACCGGTACGGTGCGCACCATCGATGCGGGCGCTCGTGACCGCCTGCTGCTGGCGATGGACCGCATCGCCCAGGGATCCGCGCAGATGCTGGGCCTGACGTGCGAGTCGACGTGGGCAGACCGGATGCCAGCCGTCATCAACGACCCGCGCCTCGTCCGCTGCGCCCTCGAGGCAGGTCGCGAGGTGCTGGGCGACGACGCGGTGCGGCTGCTGACTCAGCCACCCATGACCAGCGATGACTTCGCACTGTTCGGGGAGCTGATGCCCGCACTCTACCTCAAGCTTGGGGTCGGCGATGGCGGGACCTGGCCGCCGCTGCACAGCGGAGCCTTCGACGTGGACGAGCGAGCGATCGGCGTGGGCATCAGCGTCCTTCACCGGATCGCGCTGGAGCTGCTCGAGGGCCGGTCGGACGATCGGAGCGAGACATGAGCCGCGAGCTGCGGGTCGCGGTCATCGGTGCGGGCCTGATGGGCGAGGCACATCTTCAGGCGTATACGACGCTCCCTGATGTCAAGGTGGTAGGCCTCGCCACACGGACGCCCGCACGTGCCGCGGAGTTAGCGACGCGGTTCGATGTCGAAGCGACGTTCGATGACGCACTCCGGCTCCTGGACGCGCTGCGCCCGGATGCCGTGAGCGTGACCACCGGCGACAACGACCACCTCCTGCCCACCTGCCACGCTCTGGAGCGTGGCGTGGCCGTGCTGCTGGAGAAGCCCATCGCGAGCACGGTGGCGGATGCCCAACGGATCGCGGACACCGCCCACAGGACCGGCTCGATCCTGGTGCCCGGACATCTGCTTCGATTCGCGCCGCCCTACCAGCGCCTCCATCTCGAGGTGGCCGGTGGACGGATCGGGCGCGTACTGGGTGTGGCGGCACGACGCGACCGGTCACGGGCGATCCTGGAGCACTACGGCCACGTCCACCCGGCGTTCCTCACCTGCGTCCACGACATCGACCTGCTGCTCTGGCTGACGGGTGCCTCGGTCACCCGGGTACGTGCGCTGGAGCACCGGATCCCGGGCGCTCGACAGCCGGACATCGTGTGGGCGCAGGCGGTGCTCGACTCGGGTGCGTTGGCAACGCTGTCCACTGCGTACCTGCACCCGGCGACTGGAATGGTCCAGACCTCCGACCGGTTCGAGGTGTACGGGTCCGACGGTGTGGCCACCGTCGACCTGTCCATTCCGTCATTCACCGTCCATGCCGGGACGAGCAGCGCACCGGACTGGCTGTTCGGGCTTGAGGATGGCTCGGGGGCGCTCCGTGCCGAGGTAGCCCACTTCCTCGACTGCGTACGGACGGGGACACCCTCGTCCGTCGTTGGCGCCGATGTGGCGCTGGCGGGTATCCGGGTGGCGGACGCCATCGTCCGCTCGGCGGCCGCAGACGGAGCGGATGTCTGGTTGCAGGACTCCATGGAGCGGCAGCGATGACGACACGATGCAGCTGACGAAGAGGATCCACCTCGTGGGTAGCGGCAAGGATGGCTTCGGGCTGACCCATCGGTCCGACTGCCACGTCTATCTCATCGATGGCGGCACGGAGATGGCACTCATCGACGCGGGGGCCGGCGTCGATCAGGCGGCGCTGCTGGCCCGCATCGACGCCACCGGCCTCGATCGCGCACGCCTCAAGCGTCTGTTCCTGACACATGCTCACGCGGATCATGCGGGTGGCGCGGCAGGTCTCCGTGAGGCATTCGACCTGCGGGTCCTCGCATCCCCTGAGGTCGCGGGCATCGTACGTGCTGGTGATGAGCTCGCCGCAAGCGTCCATATCGGGCGCGCTCAGGGAACGTACGCGCCCGACTATCTATATCAGCCGGCAGCTATCGGCGGAGAACTCGCAGACGGTCAATCGGTCGCTGTTGGCGACGTCACCGTCGAGGTGGTCGCGACCCCGGGGCATGCCACGGGCCATCTGGCCTACATCGTCCATGACGGGCCCCGAGCAGATCTGTTCACGGGGGACACTCTGCTGTTCGGTGGCATGATCGTGCTCCAGAACACGTGGGACTGCGATCTCCAGGCACATCTGGAGACGATCCGGCGTCTCGGCCGCCATCGTCACGACGGCCTGTTCCCGGGACACCTTGCCTTCTCCGTCAGTGATGCCGAGCGACACGTGCAGGCGGCCCTGACCGCCCTCGACCGCGGGGCGATCCCGCCCACGCTGTAGTGCGTGAGCGGAGGAATGCAGTCTGAGACGTGTCATCGATGGACAGGGAGGCAGAGGAGGTGTCAGTGAGTCAAGTTGGGATCACAGTCGCGGTGCGCGACGACCATGGCAATCTGAGTTCGAGGGGAGTTGGATCGTGAAGCAGAGACTGACTGTCGCATTGGCGGTGGCGGCGATCATGGTATCGGGTCAGGCGGCCACGGCGGCGGACCCGACTGCTCCTGCCGCAACGGGCAGTGCGGCGCCGGTGGCCGAACTGACAGGCGATGACACCGCACCGGTCGTGGTGTGGGTCGACGAGACTCGCGTCCCGGCGATCGATGCGTGGAAGGCCGCACACCCTGATCAGGCCGACCTTGTCACTGCCGAGGTCGTGGACATCCTCCAGATCCCGGCCAAGATCGCTCTTGCCAACAATGCTGGGCAGGGCTGGCCGGACGTCGCGTTCAATGGGGCGAACCTGATCGCGATGACAGCTACTCAGCAGAACGACTGGGCGCTGGACCTCGCGCCGTACGTGTCACAGGACGTACTCGGCCAGTTCGAAGAACACGTCATCGACGAATGTATCCGCCCCGATGGCCGCCTTATCTGTCTCTCGAACGATATCGCCCAGAGCGTGACCTACTACAACAAGCCACTGATGGACGAGTTCGGCTACACGGTGCCCACCACGTGGGAAGAACTCGCGGCGCTTGGTGAGAAGGTCGCAACCGAGCATCCGGGTTACCTGATCGGTGCCTTCGGTGACGCACTGAGCCTCGACATGTACTTCTGGACGGCACGCTGCGCAACCGGTCAGCTCAAGGGCGAGAATGCCGTCTACATCAACGTCCTGGCACCAGAATGTGTTCGCGCAGCCCAATGGGTGGACAAGATGCAGGCACTCGGCGTCGTGGCCAAGGTTGGCACCTTCGATCCCGCTTTCGTTGACGCTGCGAACCAGGACAAGCTCCTCATCCTCACGGCGCCCTCCTGGTTCGGCGAGTTCGTGTTCGGGGGCACCCAGGACAGCGTCTACTACACCGAAGCCAACGGACAGCTCGGTGTCGCCCTGCCGCCCAAGTGGGAGAGCGATGACCAGCCGTACTTCGGTGGCCAGGGAGGAGCGGCCTGGGCCGTGTCGAAGCACGCACAGAACCCGAAGCTCGCACTCGACCTGGCCATATGGCTGGCGACTGCGAACGAGTACCAGGTCGATCTCGCACCGACCTATCCTGCATACAAGCCAGCAGCAGCAGAGTGGGTCAAGCGCATCTCCGATGCCCCGCTGTATGCCAATGATCCAGGACCGGTATACATCCAGGCAGCGGCCTACGAGGACCCGGAGTTCGGCATCGTGACCTACGACACCGCTTCCATCTTCACAACGACGGTGATCAGCGCCCTGAACGAGGGCAGGACCATCGAGTCGTCCTTGCCTGCGTTCCAGGACGCTCTTGTCCAGGCTGCCGGCGTGGCCGGATACGACGTCACCACCACTCCCTAGGGCCCAGGGTCGCTACGGCTGGACGGGAGGCGAGTCCCGCCCGTCGTCCAGCCGTCACCCGAGGTAACGATGCTCACGCGCGCTCGCAGGGCGATCAAGCCAGCGCATCTGTTCGTGCTGCCTCATGTCGTCTTCCTGGTGCTGTTCGGTATCGGACCAGCGCTGTACGCGCTCGTGATCAGCTTCGCCTCTTTCGATCGTGGCACGCCGGAGTTCTTCGCTGCGGGCATCGACAACTTCGCCCGCGCCTACAGTGACTATCGGTTCCTGCCCTCGTTCTGGAACGTCACCCAGTTCCTGGCGATCTCTGTGCCGCTTGGAGCCATGGGCGTCATCGCGATCTCGCTGCTTGTCCATGCCCGTCAGGATCGGCTCGGGGCCGGGATGCGCACGCTGTATTTTATCCCTGGTGCCGTCGCCGGTCCGATCCTCGCACTCCTGGCAATCTTCATGCTCGACCCCAGGATCAGCCCATTTGCGCCGATACTCCGTGGACTCGGCTTCGAGACGATCGGCAGATTGGCCAGCGGCGATCGTCTGCCCTGGGTCTTTGCCATCATGTTCTTCTTCGCGGGCGTCGGCGGCTGGGTCGCCATCTTCTTTGGCGCCTTCAATGGGATCTCGCGCGAGATCACGGAAGCGGCGATCGTCGATGGCTGCGGTCCGGTGCGGATGGGTTGGTCGATCAAGCTGCCGCTCGTCCGACCATACGTCATCTACATGCTGATCTTGACGTTCGCCGCCAACGTACAACTGTTCGTCGAACCTCAGCTATTGGCCGTTGCGCCAGGGGCCACGGTCGGCAAGTACTGGTCCCTGAACCAGCTGAGCTACGCATATGCATTCGAATTGTCCGACTTCGGTAGTGCGGCCGCGATATCCCTCCTGATGCTCGGGATCGGCCTGCTCGGCGCGATCCTTGTCATCGCTTTCACAGACTTCTTCCGGCCTGATGTCGCCGAACGCTGATCGGCGCCGCCGCCGCTACCTGCCCTCGGTCGGGGGTTCGACACGAGTCATCCTGCTCGCGCTCCTTGCCGTGTTCTTCGGCGTGCCGCTGCTCTGGCTCGCCATTGCCCCGAGCAAGCTGAACAGCGAGTTCGTGACCATGCCGCCACTCAGCTTCGGGGAGATCTCGAA
>JBBSOS010000028.1:0-13808 GCA_038259505.1 Candidatus Limnocylindrales bacterium
CCGGGCGGATCCTCCCCCGCCGGCTCCGCGAGGAAGGTGGCTGGTAGTCCGCGCGACGTAGTCACCCTGGCCTCGGCTCCCCACATGGACCCCGTCGCGGATCACGTCCTGTCCACGCAGCACCACATCGCGCACCGATCCGGGCACCCGCATCCCCTCGTAGGGTGTGAAGTCGCTCGTGTGATGGAGATCGGCCTGCCGGATCGTGCGCCCGGCGGATGGATCGAAGAGCACCAGATCTGCGTCGAACCCGATCTCGATGGCACCCTTGCGGGCCATCCCGAACAAGCGTGCTGGGGTGGTCGACAGGATGTCGACCAGCCGCTCGAGGCCGAGGCGGCCGGTCGGGACCCCCCGTGCATACGTGACCGACAGCAGGGTCTCGATACCCGGCGCGCCATTGGATACCTCGGTGAACGGCTGTCCCGTGTACCGCTTCTCGACCGACATCCGGTCCGGCACGTGGTCGGTCGCGACCAGGTCCAGGTCCCCGACCGCGAGTGCATCCCACAACGCATCCTGGTCCGACCGCGATCGAAGGGGCGGCGAGATGACCGAGCCCATGGCGAGGGCTGGCGGCTGGTCATAGCGCGAGGCGTCGAGTGCGAGGTAGTGGGGGCAGGTCTCGCCGAAGACCAGCTGACCACTGTGACGCGCACTGGTGATGGCGTGCAAGGCTGCCGCGGATGACACGTGGACCAGGTAGACCGGCGCGTCGGCATCCGCCGCGATCGCGATGGCCCGGGCGGTGCCGATCGCTTCGCAGGCCGGGGGCCTTGAGCGGGCATGGCCACGGGGGCCGGTCTCGCCGACGCGCAACTGCTCCGCGATGCCGGTATCCAGGAGGCCCTGGTCCTCGCCGTGGACCTCCAGCAGCATCCCGGTGACGCGTGCGCCGCGGAGCAGCACCGCCAGCTCGGCCTCACTCACCGCGAAGTCGTAGACCAGGAAGCACTTGCAGCTCGCGACGCCCAGGTCGGCGATGGCCGGGAGGTCTGCCACGGGCGCGACCTGCTGCGCGGTGATGACGGCCGACAGGCCGACGTCGATGGCGGCATCACCGGCAGTCCGATCGATCCATTCCCGGACACCCCGTGCCAGCGAGTCGCCGACACCGGCACTGATGCCGGTGCCCGGGTTGTTGAAGGCGAGCATCGTCGTGGTGCCGCCGAACGCGGCCGCCACGGTGTCCTGGTAGAAGCGGTCGGGTGCATCATCCGACGCGATCCGGGTGTGGGTATGCACGTCGATGACGCCGGGGAGCACATGCAGCCCCGTGGCATGCAGCAGACGTCGTCCGGCGCTCGCAGGGATATCCGGCTCGACCGCCACGATCCGGCCGTCACGGACACCGATGTCCGCGCGCAGCGATCCGGTCGCGCGGACGACCGTGCCGCCGCGCACGACCAGGTCGTACCGCGGTTCGGCAGCGACACTCACCCGGCTCCCTCGACCTCCTCGATGAGCAGGTCCTGCGCGCCCTCCCACAGGCAGCGCCGGCCCAGCTCGCGCAACTGTTCCAGTCCGCTCGTCAGGGTCGCGAAGTGATTGCCGGCGAGCTGTCCGACCTTGCTCGAGAAATCGACCGCGCCGTACGCGAGCAGGATCTCGCACTCCGACGGGCCGCCGGGATAGAGGATGAGTTCGCCGGGCGCCGGATGGCTCGTGGCGTTCTCGGGCGGCACCGGCAAGTGGTCGTCACCCATGGGCACCCAGCAGCCCTCGCCGCTCCAGCGGACGTGGATGAGCCGGCTGTGCAGCGGCAGCAGCCCCCGGATGGCCTCGGTCGTGCGGTCGGATCCCGCGACCCATGGCCCGGTAAAGTGCAGGTCACCGGCGCGGAGATGCAAGGTACCCATGGCGAGGCAGGATAGCGCCGCACGGAGACCACGATCATGAGCCACCCTCGACCGACGATCTCGACCCACGTGCTCGATACGGAGCTGGGCAGTCCTGCGCCAGGCATCACGGTCAGGCTCGCGGTCATCCTGGACGACGGCGCCCTGAAACCTATCGGCGAGGGCGTCACGGACCTCGACGGTCGGATCCCGTCGCTCGTCGACCCGCTCGTCAGTGGCAGCTACCGGCTCACGTTCGAGCTCCACGGCTATCGACGTGGCTTCTTCCGCGAGGTCTCGCTCGAGATCGCTGTCGAGGACACGACCCGTTCGTACCACGTGCCGCTGCTCCTGGCGCCATACGGCATCACCACCTATCGCGGCAGCTGATGACGGCCGCCGCACCACTGCCGTCGATCGACGACCTGGACACGATGGACGAGGTCGCATTCGCGGCCGCGGTCGGGCCACTGTTCGAGCAGGCACCGGGCTATCTCTCGATGCTCGCCGCGCGGCGGCCCTTCGAATCGTGGGGGGTGCTCTTCGAACGAGCCGGCGAGACCGCCCTGGCCGCCGATCGGGCAGTCCAGGTGGAGCTGCTGGCCGCGCATCCGCGGATCGGGGCGCCGCCAGGGTCGGTCTCGTCCATGTCATGGCGGGAGCAGGGTTACGACCGCGAGCAGTCGGAGGCGATCGACCTGCTGGGGTCGCTCAATGAGGCGTACGAGGCGCACTTCGGGTTCCGGTACGTGATCCACGTGGCCGGCAGGCCCCGTTCGGCGATCGTGCCGTTGCTCCAGGCCGCCCTCGCGCAGCCCGCTGATGCGGAGCTGCGGCGAGGGCTCCAGGATGTGGTGGCCATCGCGCGCGCACGAGCAGGCATATGAACCGGCCCCAGGTTGGACGGGCCGCAGGAGGGACGTGATGAGACTCGAGACCCACTACGGCAAGGCAGAGGTCTCCACCTACCGCACGAACGCCAGACCGCTCGTCGATGTCCGGTCGATCCCGGAGTCGTCATACACGGGACGACCGAACATCCTGATGGCGGCGTCGATCGACGTCCAGGTGATGGGCGATGTGTTCACAGCCGCGTACACCGAGGGTGACAACTCGAACGTGGTCGCCACCGACACGATGAAGAACTTCATCCACCGGGAGTCGCTCGCCTTCCGCGGGTCGACGCTGGAGGGTTGGCTGTTCTTCCTGGGCAGTCTATTCCTCGACACCTACCCCCAGATGGAGCGCCTTCGGTTGAGTGCCGAGGAGCTGCGCTTCGATGCCCAGCTGGTGCCCGACCCGGCGGGTGGCTTCGTGCCCAGCCCGACGCTCTATCACCGGCGTCACGACGACCGGGGGGTGGCGATGCTGGAGATGGACCGGGCGCCGGACGGCACGGTCCAGCTGACAGACCTGCGCGCCGGCCGCGTGGAGCTGGAGCTCATCAAGGTCACCGGCTCGTCGTTCGCGGCGTTCGCCCGGGACGAGTACACCACACTGCCCGAGCGTCCCGACCGGATGCTGTTCACGTACGTCGACATCTCGTGGCGGTACGCCGACCCATCCATCGCGGTCATGCCGGACGTGTCGCGCTACGTCGACCCGATCCAGGTGGCGGACCTGGCGGCCGTGGTGTTCCACTCGTTCGTGAGCCTGTCCATCCAGCACCTGGTGCACGAGGTCGGGCTCCGGATGTTCGAGCGGTACCCGGAGCTGACGGAGATCACGTTCGAGGCGCAGAACCGGACGTTCGATCCGGCGGTCCAGGACGACACCGACGAGCGACTGAAGGTGCTCACCGACCCGCGACCGCCGTTCGGCCGCATCGGCCTGACCATGTATCGCGACGGGTGATCGATCGCCACGAGGCGTTCGACCGTCCGCAGGTCGTCACCGCGGGCGCGACGAGGACCGAGGAGGCCGGCCCGGTTCTTGCCAGCGGATGTCACGTACCAGGCGCACCATCGAGGATGTCCGCACGCGGATCTGCGCGTCGAGTCTGGCGCGCCACATGACACGGAAAGGTAAGCGAGATGGCTGACGGACCGACCACGAGGGCAGCACCGATCATCCTCGTCCCCGGCTTCTGGCTGGGCGCCTGGGCGTGGGACGAGGTCGCCGGCCCGCTGCGGAAGGAGCGCCACGATGTCACGGCGCTGACCCTCCCCGGGCTCGAGTCACGGGATACCGATCGCTCGTCCATCACATTCGGGGACCACGTCGACGCGATCGTGGATGCCGTCTCCGCGGCGCAAGCTCCTGTCGTCCTGGTCCTCCACAGTGCCTCAGGCTTTTCCGGGTATGCCGCCAGCGACCGCGTGCCCGAGCGGATCGCCGCGATGGTCTACGTGGATACCGCGCCCGGCAAGCCGCCGCTCGATGCCGGCTTCACGGATACCGAGCGGCCACTGGCCTGGGACGAGGTCTCGACCGAGGAGAGCCTCGACGGGCTCAGCGAGGAACAACTCGCCACGTTCCGGGAACGGGCCGTGCCCGTGCCAGGTGACGTGGTACGAGGGCAGTACTCGTTCCAGGACGATGCCCGGTGCGACATCCCGAGCACGATCATCGCGTCGAGCTACACAGCCGAGGCCTACCAGACCTACGCCCGGGAGCACCCCGAATGGCCCTTCCTGGCGGGCATCCCGGAACTGCGGGATGTCACCTGGGTCGACCTGCCGACCAGCCACTGGCCGATGTGGTCCAAGCCTGCCGAGCTTGCCCGGATCATCGGTGAGGTGGCTGTCGCGCACGGTGCCGCCTCCCATTGAGGATGTTCGTGTCCACGAACGCCCTGCTCTCGACGGTCACGGGTCTCGAAGTGCCTCGCGGTCATGGAGTGCATCGCGCGTCCATGTCCGGCCACCATCGTGAGCGACGGCCCCCGACGATGCGGTGACGAGTTCCCTGCCCACCGTCAGCACCTCGTCAACGAGCGCGTCGGCATCGTCCAGCGTGGTGCGGGGATTGATGAAGCAGGGCCGGATGGCGAAGCGACCCTCCACCCGGGTGCTGGACGTGACGGTGCGACCGCGGGCAACGACGGCCGCCAGCAACCGCTGATTGAAGGCATCCAGCTGCGCGTCGTCGGACCAGCCCGCTGGCCGATATCGGAAGCAGCAGATGGACAGCTCGGGCTCGATGAGCAGCTCCAGCTCGGGTTCTGTCCGCGCGCGTTGCGCGACGTGGCGTGCGCAGTCGAGATGGCGGGTGACCCTGGCACGCATCCCCGCCGCCCCCATCTCGCGCAAGATCGCCCACACGGCGATGCCGCGCGACGGGGTCGAGAAGTCGACGCCCAGCTCAGGCGTACCAAGGCCGAGCTCATCGAACGGTGATCCCAGGTCGCCCCTCGAGATGGGCGCCTCACGGCCCGCGTCGTAGTCACCGGGCTCGATGGTAAACGAGCGTGCCAGGACCGACGCGTCCCGCAGGATGACAGCACCGGTCCCCACCGGCGCCGCCAGCCACTTGTGCGGATCGACGGCAAAGGAATCGTACGTGGCGAGCTCGCCGTAGCGCTCGCGGACCCGGTCGTCGAGCAGGCCGAAGCCGCCGTACGCACCGTCGACATGGAACCAGGTATCGCGTTCGTGGGCGATCCGGGCCAGGTCAGCGAGCGGATCCACCAGACCCGTGTTGACGTCGCCGCCACTACCGACGACCGCGACAGGCGTGCAGCCAGCAGCGATGTCGCGGTCCATGGCCGCTTCGAGCGCCCCGATGTCCATCCGCCCGGACCGGTCGAGCTCGATGGCACACAGGTTCTGGCGACCCAGTCCGAGCACGCCAAGCGCTCGATGCACCACGTGATGGGTGGCGCTGCTGGCGTAGACGCGCGGCTCCGGGATGGCCGCGACCCCATCGAGCGAGGGCCGCAGACCCAGGCGCTCGCCGGCATGCTGCCGCGCTGCACCCATGCCCGCCAGGTTCGCGGTCGAGCCACCGGACGTGAAGTTGGCCGTGAAGGTCGATGGGAATCCGAGCAGCTCGACCAGCCATCGGGCAGCCACGGTATCGACCAGGTTGCCCGCATGCGCCCACCAGCGCTGGGCTGCGGCCACGGTCGAGGCCAGGTTCGCCGCGATGCCGATGGTCGAGGGCATCGTGGTCACCCATCCCGAGAAACCCGGATGACCGATGCGCAGGCCGTAGGGGATGACCGTGTCAACGAGGCTCGCGAGGACCTCGTCCCGGCCGAGGCCCGCTTCCGGGAGCGGCTCCTCGAGCCGCGGCGCCCAGATCGTCCGGTTGGCCGCGGGGTCGTTGCCCTCGAACCGAAGGAACGACTCGAGGGCGGGAAGCAGCGCCTCCACGGACTCCGTCAGCTGGGTCGTGGAGGCGACGTCGAGGTCGGTTTGGCTCATGGCCTGCATCGTAGTCGCGTGGTCGACGGTCGGGGCGGCTACGCTGGGTCGGAACGCAGCGGATGGGAGCAGGGTGTGAGCGAGATCCAGGTCACGGCATCGGTCGCGAGCGACCAGGCACATGTGCTGTCGACGGAGGCGCTGGCCTTCGTGGCGGAGCTCCAGCGCACCTTCGGGGAGCGACGAGTGGCGCTGCTTGGACGACGATCGGCGCGACGCGCAGCGTTGGCAGCGGGCGGCACCCTGGACTTCCTGGCCGATACGGCCGATGACCGCGCGGCAGACTGGCGTGTGGCCGAGGCGCCGGTGGACCTGCGCGACCGGCGGGTCGAGATCACCGGCCCGGCCGAACGCAAGATGCTCATCAACGCCCTCAACAGCGGCGCCCGGGTGTTCATGGCCGACCTCGAGGACGCGCTGTCGCCCACGTGGGGGAACATCGTTGGCGGCCAGGCGGACCTCCTGCGTGCGGTGACCGGTGAGCTGGACTTCACGAGCGCGGAGGGCAAGCGCTACAGCCTCGATGCGGAGACGGGCACGCTCGTCGTGCGGCCACGTGGCTGGCACCTGACGGAGCGCCACGTCCTGCTCGACGGTGAGCCGGTGTCCGCGAGCCTGTTCGACTTCGGGCTGCACCTGTTCCACGCTGGCCGCGCATCGCTGGAGCGTGGCAGCGGTCCTGCGCTCGGACCCTACTACTACCTGCCCAAGCTGGAGAGTCACCTGGAGGCACGTCTCTGGAACGACGTCTTCCGGTTCGGCCAGGAGCGACTGGGCATCCCGGCGGGGACCATCCGCGCGACGGTGCTCATCGAGACCATCTGGGCGGCATTCGAGATGGACGAGATCCTGCACGAGATTCGGGAGCACTCGGCGGGCCTGAATGCCGGCCGCTGGGACTACATCTTCAGCCTCATCAAGGCCTTCCGGGAGCGGCCGGACATGGTCCTGCCCGACCGCGGCCAGGTGACGATGGCGGTGCCCTTCATGCGCGCCTACACGCAGTTGCTGGTGCAGACGTGCCATCGCCGCGGTGCGCACGCCATCGGTGGCATGAGCGCCTTCATCCCCGATCGCCGACAGCCAGAGGTCACCGAGGCAGCGCTGGCCAAGGTGCGCGAGGACAAGGAACGCGAGGCGGGCGACGGATTCGACGGCACCTGGGTCGCACATCCGGACCTGGTACCAGTCGCGACCGACGTATTCGACGCGGCATTCGGCGACCGTGTCGACCAGAAGCATCGACTGCGGGACGACGTCTCGGTCTCGGCCGGCCGACTGACCGACGTGTCGGTGCCCGAGGGCCACATCACCGAAGCGGGCGTGCGCGGCAACGTGAGCGTCGGCATCCAGTACCTCGACAACTGGCTTCGGGGCAACGGCGCGGCGGGTATCAACCACCTCATGGAGGACGTCGCGACCGCGGAGATCTCACGCTCCCAACTGTGGCAGTGGCGAACGCACGGTGTGACGCTCGACGATGGGCGCGTGGTCGATGCCGCGCTCCTGCGCCAGGTCATGGACCAGGAGGTCAGCGCGCTCGGCGGACCGGAGGTGGGTCGTGTCGGCGACGCGGCTGCGCTGCTTGCCGACCTCGCCTTGTCCGATGACTTCGCGGACTTCCTGACCCTGCCGGCGTATCCGCTGCTCGATTGACGCCGGTGGCGTCCTCGGCCTGGGGGCTCGACATTCTGCTCAGTGGTCATTATCCTGACCACATGATCAGGACTGTGACCGTCACGGATGCCAAGGCCCATTTGCTGGCACTCATCGATGAGGTGATCCAGGGAGAGGAGATCGAACTCATCCGGCACGGCCGGCCGGTGGCGCGTCTGATACCTGCCACCGGACCGAACGCCATGCGCGGAGCACTGACCGGGATGGCCGTCGGGACCGTCGAAGACGAGGGCCTGTTCACGACCGGGGCCACCTGGGACCTGCCGTGAAGACCGTCCTGCTGGACACGCACGTCATCCATTGGTGGGCTGCGGAGCCGGAACGCGTGAGTCCTGCGGCCACACTGGCCCTGTCGGCAGCTGACGAGCTCGCGGTCGCGTCCATCTCGTGGTTCGAGCTTGGCTGGCTGGCCCAGCATGGACGGATCTCGGTCGCGATGCCGGTTCGGTCGTGGCTCGAAAGCCTGGCCGAACACGTTCGTACCATCGGCACGACGCCAGCGATCGCAGCCACGGCGGTCGGACTGCGCGAGTCCTTCCCGGGTGACCCGGCCGACCGGATCATCTATGCCACGGCCATCGAACGCGGCTGCCAGATCGTGACCAAGGACCGCCGCCTGCGGGATCACCGCTACCCGCGGACGATGGCCATCTGGTAGCGCCGTGCTCGGAGCGTCGCGGGCGTGCGCCGCGCGGAGGTGAGGTCGATGGGGCACCCTCGCCTGGCGCATGACGGGCGTCTCGCGGAGCACCGCCGCCTGACCGACGGCCACCCCCGCAAACTGGCCGTCACCGAACAGCATCCGGACACGTGAGGGAGTTGGCCGTCGCCTGCCCGCCTGCCGGGTGATCGGGCTGTGGAGGCCTGAGATCAGCCCTTGCCGATCACCCTCTTCGGTGGATCGACCCGCTGACCGGGTGATCCACCCGTCGAGCGGGTCAGGCGGCTAGGCTGGGGACCCGATCGACGTGCCGGGGACGCCCCGCCGGTCCGATCACCCGATGGCCGGGTACGCCGAGCCGCCACTCCGTGCGAGTCGGCCACGATCCGGGCATGGCGAGACATCTGAGGGCCGGAGGGCACATCCCTGACGAGGCCCAGTCGCGCAGCCAATATGTCGGTCAGCGCCCGTGCACCAACGCTGGTACACGACCCACCAACAACTCCAGTGCGGACTACGAGACCGTTGCCTGCCGACAGCGCTAACAGGCGGAGTGCAGCCCGCGGCCACAGCGCGCAATACCGTGACAGACGTACCGCAACTCATGGACATGCTGCATGTGATCGGGATGCAGGAGTACGCAGAGGATCACGAGGAATATGTCGTTGGTTGTCGATGCGTCGCGATGCCCGTGCGGGACGCCACGGGAACGGTCGTGGCCGCCATGTCCGTGTCCATCCCTACGCCGCGCTATGACGACGAGGTCGCCGCGCGGGCACACCGCGGTCTTCGAGAGTCCGTGACCGAGTTGTCCCGCCGACGAGGTGCATCGGAGTCATCGCGGATCTGAACGACCCGAGGCCACGCTCGGAGCGCCGCGGGCGTGCAGCGGCGGTGACCCTCCCATGCTGACGCGGGCCGCGCTCAGGCGTCGACGGTCGGGTCCAGCCAGCCTGGTCGGGCACGCATGCCCTGGATCGTCCAGCCACCATCGACCACGATGGTCTGCCCGGTGATGTAGGACGCCTCGGGACCGGCCAGGTATCGCACGACGTTGGCGATCTCCTCGGGTTCCGCCTGCCGCCGCATCGGGATCTCGGTCAGCAGGCCCTCGATGTCGATCGAACCATCCCGGATGCCCTGCTCGACGAGCTTGGTGCGCACCGAACCCGGCGCGACGGCGTTGATGCGGATCCCCGTCTCCGCGTACTCGGCGGCCATGGTCCGGGTGATGCCGCTGATGGCGGCCTTCGCAGCCGAGTAGGGTCCCCGGCCAGGGATACTCACGAACGCCGCGGCCGAGGACATCGACACGATCGCACCGGAACGCTGTGGCAGCATCCGCTGCAGCGCCTGCTGGGAGCAGTGGAAGAGCCCGAACAGGTGCACGTCGATGACCTGCCGCCAGACCTGGGGGTCGAAACGGTCGGTGAGCCCGACCCGCTGGATGCCCGCGTTGTTGACCAGCACATCGATGCGGCCCTCGTGCGCGTCGATATCCTCGAACGCGGCCTGGACCGCGGCCTGGTCACCGACGTCAGCCTGGAGGTAGCGGGTCCGTTCCCGCGAGTCCTCGGGTTCACCAAGGTCGATCGACACGGCCCGCGCGCCCTTCGCCAGGAACGCCCGGATGATGGCGTCACCGATGCCTCGTGCGCCGCCCGTGACCACGACGACCTGATCGTCAAACGTCTCCACCATCGGATGCCAGCCCCTCTCCGCTTGCTACGATGCAACCGTTTCCGGTGAGGATACCGGGATGATCACCGCGTCTGACGGACGGGTCGACCGCGGGGACACGATCGATAGCGGAATCACGCAGCAGGGGGCTGGACCGATGGGTGGTGCGGATGGTCGACGGGCCGTGGTCACCGGGGCGGCGCGGGGCATCGGTCAGGCCACGGCACGCAGGCTGCTGCGGGAGGGCGCCAGCGTGCTCGCGGTGGACCTCGACGACACGGGGCTCCAGTCGATCGCCGCGGACGGCGCGGAGACGCTCGTCGCGAGCGTCGCGGACCCGGACGGCCGTGCCTCGATCGCGGCCGCAGCAGGCACCATCGACTACCTGGTCAACGCCGCGGGGATCCTGTTCGTACGATCGATCTGGGAGGTCGGCCTCGATGAATGGCGTCGCCTCTACGCGGTCAACGTGGAGGGCACGTTCTTCCTGACGCAGGCCCTGGGGGGCGCCATCCGCGATGGCGGTGCCATCGTCAACCTGTCGTCCAGCTCGGCGAAGCTGTCCACGACGGTCGACGTCACGCCCTATTCCTCGAGCAAGGCGGCCGTGGTCGGCATCACCCGCTCCTGGGCGTACGTGCTGGCACCACGCAACATCCGGGTCAATGCCATCCTGCCGGGCATCATCGACACGCCGATGCAGGATCGGGTGCTGGCGGACATCGCGCCCCTCCGGGGCATGACCGTGGAGGAGTTGAGTGTCGCGCGTCTTGGGGCGGTGCCACTGGGTCGCTCGGCGTCCGCCGACGAGTGTGCGGGCGTCATCTGGTTCCTGCTCTCGGACGAGGCGGGCTACATGACGGGTCAGGCGATCGACCAGTCTGGCGGCCTGGTGATGTGATGAACAGGGCAGGGGTCATCACCCCATGACCACAGCCGGGTCGGTGGCGCGGCCTACCGCGCCTGTGTCCCTCCGGGATCTCCGGGATGTCGACCCCTATCCCGCCTACGAGCGGATCCGGCACGTGGGTCCGGTCGTCTGGGATGAGGGCATGCGTGCCTGGCTGGTGCTGTCTCACTCCGGTTGCACGTTCGTGTTGCGTCGGGAGGACCTGTTCGAGGAGCCCACTGGTTCGCTGCCGGATGCCGCTCGGATCGTCGGACGGCGGGATATCCGGTCGCTGGTCGGTGCGTCGCACGATACGCTCCACCGCTCCCTGTCCCATGCCTGGCGGCCGGCGTCGATCGAGGAGCTGGCGCTCTCCACCGTCCGTCCATTCGTGTCGGAACGGATCGCCGGGCTGGCCGAGACCGGCCGATTCGAGCTCTTCTCCCATCTCGCTCGCCTGCTGCCGATCGCCGTGATCTCGCGGATACTGGGATTGCCAGATGCGGACCCGGACACCCTCGATCGCGCCAAGACCTGGATGGAAGCGGTGCTGGCGTGGCGGCACTCCTATGGCGAGGACCCGGACGCCCGCGTCGCCGCCATCGAAGCGACCCGACAGCTCGAGCCGCTCCTCCTGGACACGGTCAGGGCGCGTCGCGACCGGCCCCAGGCTGATGCCATCAGCCTCATCTGGGCGACGGGCCGCGAGATCGCCCCCGACTGGGATGAGCAGGACGTCATGGACAACGCGAAATTCATGTACGAAGGTGGCTCCGAGACCACCGCCTTCCTCATCTGCACCGCTGTCCATCGTCTGCTCCAGTTGCCGCTGGCAGACCGGACGGCCACGCTGGCCGATGCCGGGTCGTTCTCGCTGTTCCTGGAGGAGGTGCTGCGGCACTCCACCGTGGTCCACATCCGCGCCCGGACCGCGACTAGGAACGTGGACCTTGTTGGGGTCCGGATCCGTGCTGGCGAGCGGGTCATCGCTGTCAACGCTGCCGCGAACCGTGACCCGGAACGCTGGGAGCGCCCGGCCGAGTTCGACCCCGCACGGCCGAGGCTGTTCGGGCACCTGGCATTCAGCGTCGGGCCTCGCCACTGCGCCGGCGCCCACATCGCGCGCCTGGAGGCGACCGAAGCCATCGTCGGCATGTTCCGTGCGTTCCCGGATCTGGTCCGCGCCGACGATCCCACTGAGACCGCCCCGGTCGGCTTCGTATCCCGGGCCTGGCGACCGATCGACCTGATGTTCGCCCCGGTGGCCGGCGACATCGCCCGGCAGCGAGTCTTCCGCGGAGAGCCGGTCGCGCGGTCGAAAGTGGTATCCACGCTCCCTGTCGATACGGCAGGAAACGGTCAGTACGGAGGACCGGCCGCCGTGCCCGACTGAGAGACTGAGGCCGAAGCGCTTCGCCGCGCGTCGAGAGTCACGGGTCTTGGGCTCGGGTCGTTGCCGACTCCTCGCCGCAGCGCCCGCTCTGTCGTACCCGGCCACCGGGTGATCGGACCGGCGGGGCATCCGCGAGACGTCGATCGGGTCCCCTGCCCGGACATCTGACCCGCCTGGCGGGTGAATCATGCGCCGACCGGGTGAGATGGCCGGGGAGCCGGGTCCCGCGAGCCCGCTCCCGGACCTCCACGGCCTGATCACCCGGCCGGCGGGCAGGCGCCTGACTCAGGCAGCCGGCTGCGTGGCTGCGTGGCCCTCCCGTCGGGTGATCGCAGCCGCGAGTGCCTGTACGTCAGCATGCTCGGTGATCTCGAGCGGTTCGGAGAGCAACCCATCAGACACGACGTACACTCGATCGGCAAGATCGAAGACCTCGGGCACCTCGGTGCAATACAGAATCACGCCGTGACCGTCTGCTGCGTATGTCCGAAGGAGTCGGTAGATCTCCTGCTTGCTGCCGATATCGACACCCCGGGTCGGCTCCTCGAGCACCAACGCAGCGGGACCCCTCACGACCGCCGCAGAGATGGCCACCTTCTGCTGGTTGCCGCCGCTCATCGACCGCACGGGCGTGTTCAGGGATGGCGCCTTGACCCGAAAGGATTCCCGGATCTCCGCAGCGATCGCCTGCATGCGACCGCGCCGGAGCGTGCCTGCGGGTCCCGTGATCTCGGTACTCAGTCGCGACACGATGTTGTCACCAACCGACATGTTGCCGAACAGGCTCGCCGTCCGGTCGGCGGAGACGAAGCCACTCGCGGTGGCGACCCCACCGGGGGTCGAGACGCCGCCAACGAGCAAGGTCCCGATCCCGGGCTCGAACCCTGCGATCGATCGGACCAGTTCCCGAGCACCGGACCCCTCGACGCCCACGAACGCGACGACGGCGCCTTCAGGAACCGACAGCGAGATGTCACGGAACTGCCCTCGGCGATGCGACCAGCCCCGAAGCTCCACCAAGGCTGGGGCTTCGTTCGTCCGTGCCCTCGTGCTCCGCATCCGCGCCTGACCCTGTTCCGAGTCGACCACCAGTTCGCGCGCGATGGCCTCCTGGGTGAGTGCTTCCCCCTCGAGCGTCAGGGATGCCGTGCCATCGAGGATGACGACGACCTGGTCGGCATGGCGCACCAGCTCAGACAATCGGTGGCTGACGAGCATCACCACATGACCCGCGTCCGCAAGCGCATGCATCCGGAGGAACAGGTCGTTGGACTCCTCCTCGGTGAGCGCCGAGTTCGGCTCA
>JBBSOS010000029.1:0-13789 GCA_038259505.1 Candidatus Limnocylindrales bacterium
GGAACCCAACAGCCCTGCCGCGGCGGCCGGGTTGCAGGATGGCGACATCATCACGTCCATTGACGACCAGCGGATCGATTCCGGGCATCCCCTCGACGACATCCTCGCCCAGTACCGTCCGGCTGGCCAGACGCCCCTCGCCATCTCGATCCTCCGGGCAGGACAGCCGCTGCAGGTCCTGCTCACGCTGGGGACGCGGGACGCCAACTACTCCTCGTAGCCTCGTCCAGGCGCCCGCCGAGGTTCGGAGCCCGGATCGGCGGGTCGTGCTGAACGATCTCAACGCGGTCGGTGGATCTCGACCTGGGCGAAGTCAAGGTCGGCATCGAGCGGCACGGCAAGCTTGCGCACCCGCACCGTGCAGGCACGGACCCCGTCCATGCCGAGGACCCGCTCCGCGATGACGCCCGCGATCCGCTCCAGCAGCCGGAAGCTGCCCGACTCCACGACCTCCTGACAGATCTTCACGAGGCGGCCATAGTCGACGGTGTCGGCCAGGTCGTCCGAATGGCTCGCGTGTCCCAGGTCCACCTCGACCTCGAGGTCGACCTCGAGCAGTTGGGGTAGGGCCCGCTCATCGTCTTCGACGCCGTGCCGGCCCTCGAGCCGGATGCCCTGGATCAGGATGGTGTCCGGTCGATCGGTCATGAGCAGGGGGCGATGGGGCGTGGGCGGCTCGGTCATGGGCGTGCCTCCTGGTCCACGGGGCGCCAGCCGCGGACGATGGCATCGGACATGCGCGCGACCCGCGCGTTGGCCCGCACATCATGCACGCGCACGATGTCGGCGCCGCTCGCGATGCCCAGTGCGGTCGTCGCGAGCGTGCCCTCGAGACGATCGGAAGCGGGCAGGTCGAGGACCAGGCCGATGGTGGACTTGCGGCTCGCGCCAAGGAGCAGTGGTCGCCCGAGCGTCCGCAGTTGGCCAAGGTCACGCAGCAGCTCCAGGTTCTGGGCCGCGGTCTTGCCGAAGCCGATACCCGGATCGACCACGATCGAGTCGACGGGACATCCGAGTGCCACCGCTCGGTCGATGGCCGCGGCGAGATCCGTGACCACCACCTGGGCGACCGTGCCCGCGAGTGCCGGCGGGAGTGCCCGGTCGTGCATCAGCACGTAGGGCAGCCCACGTTCCGCGGCGAGCAGCGCCAGGGATGCGTCGCCGGAGACGCCTGTCACGTCATTGAGCATGTCCCCGCCGGCGTCGAGAGCGGCCACGGCGACCGTCCGCTTCCGGGTATCGATACTCAGCGGGATGCCGGGCAGCGCCCGTCGGATCGCCGTGATCACCGGCACCACCCGGGCCACTTCCTCGGCGTCCGGCACCCGCTCGTGACCCGGCCGGGTCGACTCGCCACCGATGTCCAGGAGGTCCGCGCCCTCGCCGACCATACCGAGGGCCCGCGCCACTGCTTGGTCGGGCGACGCGTCGCCCAACCCGTCGCCACTGAACGAGTCGGGCGTGACGTTGATGATGCCCATGACATAGGTCCGGGCGCCCCAGGGGATCATGGCGCGGCCCACCTGGATGGGTGACGGAACGGGCGCATCGGTCACGGCCCGTCGTGACCCATGAGTCTGCCGCGGATGTGGCCCACGAGGTACAGCGAGCCGCACACCACGAGCGGACCCCCGGCCGCAGCCGCCATGTCGATGGCCAGCGCGAGCGCATCAGCCGCATCAGCGACGACGCATGAACGCGGTCCCCACGCTGACACGAGGTCTATCGGTGGCATGGCGCGGGACGTGCCCGGCACGGTCGTGGCCACCATCTGCGCAGCATCCAGGGCGGCTGCCATGCGGAGCGCGCCGATCATGGCATGTACCTCCTTGTCCTGGAGGATGCCCAGCAACAGGGTCGCGGGTCCACTTGCCAGATGCGGCCGAAGGTCGTCCATGGCGATGGCGAGTGCCATCGCTCCCGCCACATTGTGGGCACCGTCGAGGAGGACGTCGATGACCTCCGGATCCGGCACTGCTCCGGCAGGAACGACCTGGAGCTTGTCGCCGACCGACCTGACGATGGTCAGCAGTTCCAACCGGCCGGGCCAGCGCACATCCGCGAGCCCCGCACCGATCGCATCGGGCGATACCGTCGCGATCCCGGCGTCGCGGAGTGCGCCTACGATGCCCAGGGCGACCGCCGCGTTCGCCGCCTGGTGTCGCCCCAGCAGACCGACACGCAGCGTTCCCAGCTCGGCGTCTTCCATCTCGAGCCCCAGTCGGTCGGTGCCGATGACACGGAGTGGCGGGGTCAGCCGAAGGGGCGTGCCCATCCGTCGAGCGCGTCGGCGGACCACGGCCAGGGCCTCCCCATCGGCCCCCGTGACCGCGAGGTCGCCTCGCTTGATGATGGCCGCCTTCTCGCGCGCGATGGCGGTCACCGTCGGGCCCAGGTACTCCATATGATCGAGGGCCACGTTGGTGATCGCAACAACCCCGCCGTCCCAGGCGTTCGTGGCGTCCAGGCGGCCACCCATGCCGACCTCCACCACGCATGTATCCACGTGCGCGCGTGCGAACCACAGCAGCGCCGCGCACGTCAGGAGCTCGAACTCGGTCGGCGGGCCATGACGGCGCGTGACACGGTCGGCCGTCACCAGGACCTCGTCCACGAGCGGAGCGAAGTCGGCAGCCGGGATGGGCGATCCGTTCACCACGATGCGCTCCCGGTAGCTCACCAGGTGCGGCTTGGGGGTCTGCCCGACGAGGTATCCCGCGGCCGCGAGCATGGCCGACACCATCGCCTGCGTGCTGCCCTTGCCGTTGGTGCCTCCGACGAGCGCGCCTCGAAGGCCACGTTCGGGCGAGCCGAGCGCCGTCAGGAGAGCCCGCGTGCGGCCCAGACCGAGACGGATGCCGAACCGGCCACGCGCCTGCAGGGCCTCGATCGCATGCGCCTCGTCAGGGGTCATGGATGGCTCGTCGAGCCCGCCAGCATCGCCGATCACCTGCCGGTGAGCTCGTCCTCGTAGAAGACGCACTGGTTGAAGCGCGACGAGAGGCAGATGTCCGTCACATAGCCGCCATCGAGGTGCACGCCACCCCGCAACTGACAGCGGGACACGGTGGCATCGTGACGCATGAGTGCCTTGAGCATGTGGGGCGCCTGGATGGGTATCGGTCCCCGGGGCCCGGTCACGAAGAAGTGGGGGCACACGTTGCGCCGCAGGTTCGGCAGTCCGAACCGCTCGCGGGTGCCCAGGGCGGCGAGCTGCGCCGACGCGGCGGCTTCCCGCGTGATGGGCGACACGCGTCCGATGGGCCCCTGGGGTGGTCTCGGCGGTGCCGGCCTGCCACCGACGATCCGGCGGCCGGGCTCCGCGGGCTGCCCGGGTCTTCGATATGAGGTCGACAACATCCCTCCCTCGGCACACCCGATGGCGGCCGCGAATCCGTAGGGTACTCGCTCGTTGTCGTGCGTACCGTGGTGTTCACGCGCACCTCTGCCACAATCCTCCCCGATGGACGGACTGGCGCCGAGCCCCCGCCGCTCCGACCGGCCCATGGTGAGCCAGGATGCCGGGCATGGGAACGACGGCCCGCGTCGGCCACCCGGTGGCTTCGGGACGCTGGAGCCAAGCGACGATGGCAACCTGTCGCTCGGTCGCCGCATCGGCGTGCTGGTGGTGCTGGCTGCGCTCGGCGGTGCGATCGTGCTCGCCGCGGGCGGGGTGGGCGGCGACCGATCCGTGACGCCCCTGATGACCGCATCCGTGCCGCCGACGGCCGGCGTCGACCGGACACCCCGACCACTGCCCTCCCCACCGGGTGCAGCGCCCGCGATCGTGGCGCCCCGGAAGTCCCTCATCACTACGCGCGCCATCGACCTGCGGCTGGATGTCCCCGAGCCGGGGACCACGATGGCCGGGCTCCAGGTGCGCGTCTACCGGAATGCCACGCTGCTCGAGAGCCAACGGGTGACCGACACCGGTCGGGTCAAGGTCAGGAACGTCCCGCTCCGCCGGGGCACCAACAAGCTGAGCGCCGTGATCGCGAATGACGGCGGCGAAGGACCGCGATCGCCCATCGTCACGGTCACCGTCGATGACCAGGCGCCCAGGATCGGCATCTCTTCGCCCCGGTCCGGTACGCGCCTCAACGAGCGTCGGGTCACCATCAAGGGCAAGACCGAGGCCGGCCTGACGGTGGCCGCGCGCAACACCACGTCCGATGCGCAGGCGACAGCGGTGGCCGATGCAGGCGGTGCCTGGAGCATGGAGGTCGGCCTCGCGGCCGGCCGGAACCTGATCGCGTTCCAGGCCCGTGACGAGGCGGGCAACAAGGGCACGGACTCCCTGGTCGTCGTTCGGGGCAACGGACGGACCGCGGTGAAGCTCCGTCTCTCGCGTTCCCGGGTCTCGCTCAAGACGCTGCCCCGGACCATCGATGCCACGGTCACGGTGCGTGATGCAGATGGCCGGCCCATCAAGGGGGCGACCGTGACGTTCACGCTGTCGCCACCCGGTCAACTGACCAACACCTACCCCGCGACTTCCAACGGTGACGGCGTCGCGAAGTCAACGATGCGCCTGGCCCGGTCGGGTGCCATCGCCGGTGACGGGTTGGTGACCGTCCTGGCCGTCGCCCCCGATGGCACCACTGCCACCGATACGGTCGGCTTCAAGGTCAGGTAGCCGGGGATCGAGGATCCGGCGTTCCGGCGCCGAGCGGATACCTCGCGCGGGAACGTAGGCCGCGTCCCTGAGTCCCTGGTGTCCCGTCCCCAGTCCACGATCGGCCCGCACGGGGCCCGGGCCAGCCGGGTCCGCCGGGTTCGCGGGATCTGCGAGTGCCCCGTGGATGGGCACCGCCCAGGTACGTCTCCCGTCGACGGCGGGCCGGGGAGCGCTCCGGGTGTCCGCGAGCGGCGGGCCGGCGCGCGGCCGTGACCCGACCGACGGCGGCTCAAGATCCCGGAACAGCCCCTCGAACCGCTCCGTATGCGTCACTGGCTGCCAGCACGCCCTGATCTCGTCGCCCAGGAGCGTGGCACGCCCGGCATCGAGGGCGCAGTAGCCGAAGCGTCCGGCGACAGCCCGCCGGAAGTTGGCGCAACTGCCGCATGCGGCGGGGTGGCGAGAACACGCCCAGCACCGGGACCCCTCGGCCTGGGTGGTACCACAATGGGGACAACGCCACGTCTCCACTGGACGGGAAGTGTAGCCCCACCGAGCGACACCGGCCGGATGTCAGGTGCAGGGCTCCGCCGGGTCGGTGACGGTGAGTCGGACCGACGTGCCCGGCACGACCTCCGCGCCCGCGGCCGGGTCCTGGTCCTGGACGAGCCAACTGCCGTCACTGTCCGGTGGGCCGGGATCGACCTGCCCCACGACCATGCCGGCATCCTCGATCTGCTGGCGCGCATGGTCGAGATCGACGCACCGGTAGTTGCCCACCAGCACGGGCGAGGCGGCCACGGTCGGTGTCGGCGTCGGGGCAGGGCGCGGCCCTCGCGACACGTAGATGGTGACGCTCGTGCCGAGCGCCACTTCCGCGCCGCTGCGCGGATCGGTGCGGATGACGGTGCCCTCAGGGACGATCGGATGGTAGGCCCGGAACCGTCCGCCGGGCGACAGGCCCGCCTCGACCAGGGCCCCGCGTGCATCCACCTCCGTGTCACCGCGCACGTCGGGGACGGTCACCGTATCGGCTTCCTGGGCCACGATGACGTGGACCGTGCCACCGGACAGCATCCGCTCGCCGACCCCCGGCGCCTGATCGATGACGATGTCCGGTGCCGCCTCATCGGTCTGGCGCCGCTCCTCGTCGAGGACCAGCCCAAGCCGGTCGGCAAGCGTCCTTGCAGTGGCGATGTTCAGGCCCAGGAATCGGGGCGCCCCGAACGACGTCGGCCGGGGTGCCTCGGTAGTCCCCAGCGAGGCCGCGGACCCTGGCGGCCCCGTGGTCGGACCTGGGCGGCCGGCACCCGACAGGATGACCAGGAACAGCAGGACCCCCGCGAGGACCAGCACGAACAGGCCGACGAGCGCCACGACCCAGCCGAGGCGGCCGGCCGTGGACAGCTCCGGCTCCTGGTGGCCGGTGTCGTAGATGCCCGCCGGCGGCTGCGGCGGGGTCTGGGCCGGCGCGTAGCTCGACGTGCCGTACGGATCGGCGAGGAAGCGTCCCAGCGCGGCCGACAGGTCCATCGCCGTCGGGCGTGCCCGGGGGTCGGGCTGCAGCGCCCAACGGACGATCGCGTCGAGCGCCATGGGCACGTCAGGACGCACGGCGGCGGGCGTCGGGATACGACCCGACAGCCGTGCCATGGCCACCTCGGCCGCCGATCCGCCGCCGTACGCCCGTTGGCCCGTGAGCATCTCGTACATCACCAGGCCCACGGAGTAGATGTCCGAGGGGGACCCGACGGGGTCGCCGCGCGCCTGCTCTGGGCTGAAGTAGTGGACGCTGCCCATCGTCACGCCGGTCATCGTCAGTTTGGCATCGGTGAAGGCCTGGGCGATGCCGAAGTCCGCCACCTTGACCCGGCCACCCGTGCTCAGCAGCACGTTGCTGGGCTTGATATCGCGATGGACGATGCCCCGCCCATGGGCCGCATCCAGGGCGTCGGCGATCTGCTGGCAGATGCTCGCAGCCACGGTGGGCGGCAGTGGGCCCCGCTCGCGAAGGGCGCCCGCGAGGTCGCCGCCGGTCACCAGCTCCATGACGATGTAGGGGCCGACGGGGTCCTGGCCGTAGTCGAATACCGCCACCACATTGGGATGATTCAGTTGCGCGGCGGCCTGCGCCTCCCGTTGGAACCGGGCGAGGAAGCTGACGTCCGAGCCGTACTCGCCCCGGAGCACCTTGATGGCCACCTCGCGGCCGAGCTTCGTGTCGCGGGCGCGATAGATGGTCGCCATGCCACCCTGACCGACCAGCTCGGCCAGGTGATAGCGGCCACCAAGGACGTGCCCCACGTCAGCCATGCGCGGGCCCTGTCGTCAGCCCGATGGGGCGGGCATCAACGCAGGTCGACGGTCGCGAGGTAGCGTCGGAACTCGGCACCGATGTCCTGGCGTTCCAGCGCCAGCTCCACGGATGCCTTCAGCCAGCCCATCGTCGTGCCAGCGTCGTAGCGCTTGCCCTCGAACGCGTACGCGAAGACGTCCTGCTCTGCCATGAGCGCCATGATGGCGTCCGTGAGCTGGATCTCGCCACCAGCGCCATGCGGCGTCTGCTCCAGCTTCTCGAAGATCTTGGGCGTCAACACGTAGCGCCCGATGATGGCCAGGTCGCTGGGCGACTCGGCAGGATCAGGTTTCTCGACCAGGCCGCGGAGCTTGTGCAGGCGCGTGTCGCCGTCCGTGCCGCCTGCCACCGGATCGACCACACCGTATCGACCGGTGTCCTCCGGGGGCACCTGCATCACGGCGACCACGGAGCCGTGGGTGCGCTGGTAGGCATCCATCAGCTGCCCGATGCAGGGTCGTTCGGCCGAGACCACATCGTCCGACAGGATGACGGCGAAGGGCTCGTGGCCGACCAGTTCCTTGGCCATCAGCACCGCGTGACCCAGACCGAGTTGCTCCTTCTGGCGCACGTAGCTGATCTGGACCATGTCCCCGATCTGGCGCACCCGTCGGAGCATCTCGATGTCGCCCTTGGCTTCGAGCAGGTGCTCCAGTTCGTAGCTGTGGTCGAAGTGATCCTCGATGGCGCGCTTCTGGCTGCTGGTGACGATGATGACCTGCTCGATGCCGGCCGCCACGGCTTCTTCCACCGCGTACTGGATGACCGGCTTGTCGACCAGGGGCAGCATCTCCTTGGGTTGGGCCTTGGTGGCTGGGAGGAAGCGGGTACCCCAACCTGCGGCCGGGAACACTGCCTTGCGAACGCGCAATCGAACCTCGTGCTGATCGGCGGCCGATGGCCGCCGCCTGGGTTGGGCGGCTCCGGCGAGTATACCGGCCGTCCGACGGCCGACGGACCCCGGGACGCCCTGGACGCCGGGTCGGCACCTGACGACCCTGACGGGCGCGTGGTGCATGCCATGGGTCGGACCGATGGTAGGGTCGGGCCGTGCAGGTTCGACACATGCGCCGTCTGGGCCTCCTGGCCGTGGTGGTGGCGGTGCTGGTCTCGTGTGGCGGCGTGTCCGTCTCGCCCGCGTCACAGCTCCCGTCCCGATCGCCTCGGCCAGCCGCCGCACCGGTCGTCTCCGGGCCAGCCACCGCACCAGTCGCCTCCGCACCGGTCGCCTCGGGGTCGGCCACCGCACCCGTCCCCTCCGGCCCGGCCACCTCACCCGTCGCCTCCGTGCCGCCCGGCGCATCGTTGCAGCCACTGCCATCGATGCAGCCGGTCGCCTCCCTCGACCCCGATGGGCCGCGCCCCGTCCTCTCCCGGGAGGTGGTCGCGTACCTGCCGTATTGGGTGGCGACCTCGACCGAGGTGCCCTACGACCCGGCCGTCGACCCATACATCGTGGACGACCGATTGACCGATATCGTGCTGTTCAGCATCGGCATCCGCCGGAACGGATCGCTCAAGCTCGATACGCCTGGTGCGGCGTTGGTGCTGGGACCCCGGGCGGCGGCAGTCATCAGCCAGGCGCACGCACGCGGCATCCGTGTGCTGGTGTCGTTCACCTCCGGTGGCTACGAGAACAACGCCCGGCTGTTCGGCAGCCAGACGGCCATGGACCGGTTCGTGGCCGAGGCCACCGCTCTCGTCGACGCCCGCGGCCTCGACGGCGCGGACATGGACATCGAGCTCATCGATGGCGAATGGTTCGATGCATACGCGTCGACTGCCGGTGCACTGAAGCACTCGCTGACGGCACACGACCCCGCGGCGCGTGTCATGGTCGCCACGAATGGCAATCGGTCGGGGGCACGCATGGCCAAGCGGGCCATCGCCGCTGGCGCGGACCGTGCCTTCCTCATGGGCTATGCGTATCGCGGGCCGACCAGCAGTCCCGTGGGCTCCATCGCCCCCCTTGAACGCGCGGATGGCGAACTCGACCTGCAGGACAGCCTGCAGTTGTACCGGGACCGCAGCGTGCCCATCCACCAGGTCATCATCGGGTTGCCGGCCTATGGCCTGACGTGGGCGACCCAGGGACCCGAATTCCAGGCCCAGCGGGCGCCCGCCCGCATCTCCGAACGGGGTCAGGTGACGCTCTTCCGGAACATCGCGCCCGGCCGCCTCGCCCCCGATGCGGTGATGGACGAGGACGCCGGCGAGGGATCGGCGCGCGTCACGTGGTACGACCCGGATCGCGGCAGTTGGTTCCAGACCTATTACGACACCCCCGCCACGTTGCGGGCGAAGTACGTCCTAGCGCTGGAGGCTGGCGCCGCCGGGGTCGGCATCTGGACGCTCGGCTATGACGCAGGCATGCCCGGCTACCCGGCGCTCGTCGGCCAGATCTTCGCACGACCGGTCGTGGCGACCGTGACCGTGGACCCTGTCGCCGATCCCAGCCTCGCGGTGCATGTGACAGCCGTCACCTTCGACGGACCCGCGGCCACCGATGGCGTGCGGGTGTCCAACGACGGTATCCACTGGACCGACTGGATGGATGCGGGGGCCCTCGACCCGGCACGGGATGGACCCTTGGCGTGGACCCTGGCCGCCGGTCCCGATGGTCCCCGGACGGTATGGGTCCAGTCGCGGGACATCGACGGCCTGCTCTCGGTGCCGATGACCGCGAGCGTGTTCCTCGACCACACGCCGCCGCTCATCGAGGCATTCTCGCTGCGGCCCGCGCCGGTCCCCGGCTGGACGGCACTGTTCCTGGCCATGGACGAGGGGGGTGTCGCGACCATCGAGATCCGATGGCGCGTCGACGATGGCGCCTGGACGGACTGGCGCATCGTGGACTCGCTGGCAGCTGCCTCGATCGCGGCCGCCCCGGGTGCCCTGGTTCGGGCCGAGCTGCGCGTGACCGACCGGGCCGGGCACGCGACGAAGGCGACCGCACAGGCAGCGGACTGGACACCGCCCTGACGTTCAGCCGTGGGGCGCGTCCGGGTCGGGCATCGGCTCGGTGCGTGCGCGCCGGAGCACGACCGAGGTGAACGGGATGCGGATGACCGAGAACGTCTCCACCGAGGCCAGGAAGCCCAGGAACAGCAGGACCGCACCGACCAGCTTGCCGATGGCGAACAGTTGCGTGGAACCGAAGCGGTTGAGGCTGTCGGTGACGGTCGGCACGAGCGCTCCCAGCGCGATGAGCAGGGTCGCGGGCACCCGACTGTTGAGCTGCCCCCTGAGGAGCGCCCGGATGGCACCCGGCAGCGAGGCCACGAAGTTCACGCTGATGGCGACCGGCGACAGGATGAGGTTGAACAGGAACTGCTCTCCCGGCTGGTCCGGTTCCAGGGAATAGTCCAGTACCCGTCGCTTGGGCATGAAGACCCAGGCCGAGAACAAGGCGCCGAGGATGAGCGCGAAGGCGCCCGTGATGTTCATGAACGGCGTCAGCAGGCGAAGCTGCCCCGGCAGGATGGCACCGGTCGGAGCCCCCGTGGCCGGGTCGATGGCGTACCCCGGCGCCGGGATCGTCGTGCCCAGCATCAGGACCATCGACAACACGGTCGCACCGATGACCGCCAGGGCAGCCAGCCGCGGCCAGCGCCAGTCCCCGAAGTAGGTCGCCACCCCGACCGTCATCGCCAGGCCGCCCGCGATCACGAAGTAGACCAGGGGCGTGATGCCGACGTCCGGGTATTCGCCGGGGAACCGGCGCGGCGTCAGGAAGGTGAACAGGCCCGCCAGGAACAGGCACAGCGCGAAGCCATAGCCGAAGCGCGTGCGACCCAGGAGATACGCGTTGCCCAGCCCGAGCCAACCTGCGGTCCAGACGGCACCGGCCAGGTACCACGTGCGATACAGGGTCTCGCTCCAACCGGACGCCGCAGCGATGGCCTCGCACGCGGATCCGGTGGCGAAGAACAGCATGCCCAGGCACCAGACCGCCTGGTATGCATGTCGTCGTTCCCGCCACTGGTCCAGCAGGGCCAGCGAGAAGAGCGCGGCGAGCGATGCCGTGAGCGCCGGGATGAGGACATCGAGGTCCATGGACGACCGCGTCGCGTCCGACTCCGGGGGCCCCACGATCCATCGGGGCGGGCGGCGTCAGGCCGGCAGGAACTCGTGTGCTGAATGATGCCGTCCGTCGCAGACGCCCCAGGTCGCGGGCTCGACGGGCAGCGCGACGGGCCGCATCAACTCCCGCACATCCGACAGCCGGCACAGGTAATAGCCCCGTCGCCGCGCCCAGGCCCGGAAGTGCTCCGGATCGGCATGGAACTGGTGCGGGCCCGGGTTCAGGGGCGCCCGCTCGGCCCACGATGGTGGCGCCTCTCGCGCGATGGCGTCCATGATCGAGATCCGGAACGGGGTGCCGATGATCGGCCCGCCACAGCCCGCGCACCGCTTGGCGTCGTTCTCCTCGAACACGGTCGGGATGCGGATGCCCATGATCTGGCCGCCGCGAAATCGGGTCGCTGTCACGCTTCGATCGTAGCAGGCGCGGCCAAGGCAAGCGCGGACACGCCCAGCGCCAACTCCGACGCCCGGAGTGCCAGCTCGTGCGTCCGAAGCGCGTCCTGCCACGTCGAACGCACCGCGACGGGACCACCCCGGACAGCATCCACGAATGCCCGGTCCTGGGCGCGATAGGTGGCCATCAGGTCGTCCCCGGTGAGGGTCTCGACGATCTCGGACCCACGGCCGACCCTGAGTCGATGGGGCACGATGTCGAGCGTCAACGACTGGCCCGCCGAGAAGCACTCCAGGCCGACGCGGTGCGGCGCGTCGAGCATCCTGGACGTGGCCAGGGTCCCCATGGCCCCCGAAGCGAAGCGCAACAGGACGGCCGATGCATCTGCGATGTCGGCATCGCCACGCGCTGGGTACGGCGCATCGGCGGCACCCGCGGCGACCACCTCGCATTCGCCCACGAGGTAGCGCATGAGGTCCAGGATGTGGGTGGCCTGCTCCAGGACCTGGCCCCCGGATCCTCCCTGGCGCACCCACCAGGCCGCGTTTGGGGTGGACCCCAGCCAGGTGCCCAGGACCAACTGGGGCGGATGCGCGGCGAGCAGTTCCCGGGCACGGTCGGTGAGGTCCAGGTAGCGCCACTGGTAGCCGACCGCGGCGATGATCCCCGCCTCCCTGATGCGCGTGCCGATCTGCGCAGGGACAGCCCGATCGAGTCCAAGCGGCTTCTCGGCCAGCAGATGCCACCCGTGGTCGATGACCGCCAGCTCCGGCTCGCCACGTGCCGACGGTGGCAGGCAGGTGATGACCGCGTCGATACCGCCCGCATCGAGCATCTGCCGGTAGTCGGTCCAGGCACGGGCGCCGGCCAGGCGGGCGAGCGCGCCAGCATGCTCCGTACTGCGGCTGGCCACGCCGACGATGGTCACGTCCGGTTGGTCACGCAGGGCGCCGACATGCGTCCGGGCCGCCCACCCTGATCCGATGATGGCGATCCGCGTCGGTGTCATCTGGTGCACGATAGCGGACCGCGATGTGGAGGTCGATGATGCGAGTGCTGGTCACCGGTGCCAACGGCAAGCTCGGACGGGGCGTGGTCGGCGACCTGCGTGCCCATGATGTCGACGTGGTCGCCACCGACGTGCTCGGGCCTGCCGGCCACCTGAGCGACCTGGGCGTGCCCCTGATGCACGCGGACCTCACCGATCTGGGCCAGGCGATGGACGTTGTCACGGGGGTCGATGCGGTCGTCCACCTGGCCAACATCCCCGCTCCGGGCATGGAGCCCGCGGCGTCGACGTTCACCCGCAACACGACCATGAACTTCCACGTGTTCCATGCCGCGATCCTGCACGGGGTCGGGCGCGTGGTCTGGGCCTCGAGCGAGACCACACTCGGCCTGCCGTTCGACACACCACCCCGATACCTGCCCATCGACGAGGGCCACTACCCACTGCCGACCAGCACCTATGCCCTGTCCAAGGTCGTCACCGAGACGATGGCCACCGAGATGGCAGCATGGTCAGGCATCCCGTTCGTGGCGCTCCGCTTCTCGAACATCATGAGCCTCAAGGACTACGCACGATTCCCGTCATTCCAGGCCGACCCACAGCTCCGGCGCTGGAACCTGTGGAGCTACATCGACCTGCGCGACGCGGCAGCAGCGTGCCGGATGGCGCTGACGGCCGACGTATCCGGTGCCCGGAGCTACCTGGTCGCGAACGCCGACACGGTCATGGAGCGAGCCACCGTGGGACTGGTCCGGGAGGTGTTCCCGGACGTGCCCATCGAGGGGGACGTGTCCGGTACCCGGAGCCTGTTCAGTGTGGACGCCGCGCGTCGGGAGCTGGGCTGGGAGCCGCGCCATTCCTGGCGCGACGAAGTCCCCGGCCAGGTTCGCCTGGCCTGATGGGTGTCAGCCGCTGGATGACCGGTTCGTCGGCGTCGTGGCGACGTCAACCTGGACCTGGACCTGGTCGCCGATCCGAACCGCACCAGGGCGGGTCACACGGGCCCAGACACCACATGGCAATGGCTCGGTGCTGGGTAGCTCCCCCCGGATGCGTCCCAGGATCCGCAGCGTGTCGAAGTCCGGCATGCCGGTATCTGGGTCCTGGGTCGTCACCGCGCAGCGCCCGACGTTGCCGACCGGCCGCACGACCGCATCGCCGATCCGGATGTCACGTTCGATCCAGTCGTCCTCGGCGAACGCCTGGACGTCGCTCACCCCGATGTTCATGCGGAATCGGCGTCCGTCGAGCGGCGACGTCCTGCCACCTTCGTGGGCAAGCGAAGCCAGGGCCGCGACGGACAGGACGGACACGCTGGGCCCCCGA
>JBBSOS010000030.1:0-13691 GCA_038259505.1 Candidatus Limnocylindrales bacterium
ATCCGGGCGGCGCCACCGATGGCTCACTCCGGAGGGTCAACTCGATCTTGGACCGGTCGATGATGAGGTGGCTGAGGGCCGTCACCACGACGTACGCGACCCCCGCGAGCCCGTAGACCAGCACGATGGGCGCCGCGACGATGGCCACGATCGCGGTGTGGGTGAGCAGCGCACGCTGGGCAGCGGATCCCCGGCCGAACTTGGTGGTGGCCACCGACTCGGACTGGAGCACGAAGTCGGCGAGCAGATGGCAGAGCACGAGCCACGACAGGACGAGCGTCGCGGAGCTCATGCGGCCGTCATCCGCGCCACACCATCGGTCCACATCGCCCGGACCACGGTGATGAGGCGCTCGAGGTTCCGGACATCCCCGCGAGCGTAGCTGACCGAGATCGTGGGTCGCGTCACCTCCAGGCGATCCGCGATCTCCGAGCGCCGCAGGCCCTCCAGGATCGCGAGCCGGGCCACCTGTCGCTGTCGATCGGTCATGCGCTCGATGATGGCAGCCAGCACCGGCGCAGTGCCGTCCAGGTACGCATCCATGACCGGATCGCCCGACTCGCAGCGCAGGAGGTCCCGCTCGTCGCGAGCTGCGTCCAGCACGTCCCGGGCACGCACGAAGGCGGCGCCGGTCCGATGGGTGGCCGGGCCGCTGCCGTCATCCACGTCGCCATACACCATGACCCAGCGCATCCTGGGTGCCGCGTCGTGACCCGCCGTGGGTCGAAGTGCGGACGACAGGACCGCGTGGAATGGGTCGGCGCCGGGCCGCAGCAATCCCTGGATCTCGTCGCCCTGGGTGAACTCGAACGATGCCAGCCGGCCAGGACCGTAGTCGTCATCGAGCGTGTGGGACAGGCTCTGCAACCACCTTGTGGCGCGACCGGGGGCAGCGCGCGATGACACGACGTCCCCGAACAGCACGATCCCCGTCCCCACGGTCATGCCCGGAGACTAACTCTATAAGGATTAGCCGTCAATAGCTATCTCTCATGGAGTTAGCCTCAATCGACTATCCTTGGGACGACGACGTGGCCGCCTCGGACGAGGACGACCCGACCGTCCCAGGCGCGGCCCCTTGGTACCCTTGCCACGGTAACGCCGGCTTCCGAAGCGGTCGATCCTCGCGATAGCCCAGCAGGTAGTCGGCCTGGATGAGGGTGTGCAGTTGACTGGTGCCCTCGTAGATGACGGCGGCCTTGCTGTTGCGCAGATATCGTTCGACCGGGAACTCGTCGGAGTAGCCATAGGCGCCGTGGATCTGGATGGCGTCCAGTGCCGACTGAACCGCATGGTCGGTGCAGAACCACTTCGCGAGGCTGGTCTCGCGGGTATTTCGCTGACCACGGTCCTTGAGCCACGCTACCTGGCGGCAGAGCAGCCGGCCAGCCTCGACACCCTGGCCCATCCTGGCCAGCATCTGCTTGACCAACTGGTGGCGACCGATCTCCTCGCCAAAGGTCCGTCGTTCATGGGCATACCGCAACGACGCATCGAGACAGGCCTGGGCCAGCCCGACGGCGCCCGCGGCCACGGTGTAGCGACCCTGGTCGATGGCACTCATCGCGATAGCGAAGCCCTCCCCCTCCTCGCCGAGGCGCTGCGCCACGGGCACCCGGACACGCTCGAGCGAGATGGAGCCCGTGTTGCCCGCGTGGATGCCCAGCTTGCCCCCGATGGTGCCCGTGGTCAGGCCGGGCATGCCCCGCTCCAGGAGGAACGCCGTGATCCCCCGGTGTCGCAGCGACCGATCCACGGTCGCGAAGACGAGGAAGTGATCGGCGATGTCGGCGAGACTGATCCAGAGCTTCGTGCCCTGGAGGACGTACGAGTCGCCGTCGCGGGTCGCGGTGGTCGCGATAGCTGCCACATCCGTGCCCGCGCCGGGTTCGGTCAGACCGAATGTGGCCAGCTTCTCGCCGTGAGCCTGTGGCACCAGCCAGCGTCGTTGCTGCTCTGGCGTCGCCCACTGCATCAACGTCAGGGAGTTGAGCGCCACATGGACGCTCATGACGACCCGGAACGCGGTATCAGCTCGCTCGAGCTCCTCGCACAGGATGCCCAGGCTGGTGTGGTCCATGCCGGACCCACCCCAGCGCTCCCAGATCGGCGCGCCCAGGTAGCCCAGCTCCGCCATCCGGTCGAACACCGGCCGGGGCACCCCATGATCCCGGTCCCAGGCGCCGATGTGGGGCGTGACCTCGCGGGCCAAGAAGTCCCGGACGCTCGCCTGGACGAGCAGGTTTTCCGCGGTCAGGGACAGGTCGATGGGCATCGGGCGCGGCATTCCTCGGGTGACGTGCCGCCATCATGACCGACCCGCGACCGCGGTAGGTCAGCGGGATACCACCTCGCACAGGACCAGCGCTGGGCGGCGCCGACCCCAGGGTCAGCGGTTGCGGGCGAGGAAGGCCATCACGTCATCAAGCCGGAAGCGGCGATCGCCTCGCTTGCAGACGCGATAGAACGGCAACTCGCCACGGTCCCCGAGTCGCTTCACTGTGTTGACATGGAGGTGCAGCATCTCTGCGACCTCACTCGCGGTGAGCATCGGGCCGAGCTCATGGACAGCCGTGGACGCCATCGTGGTGTCGTTCCTCATCGTTTCGTGGTGCTCGCTGGACGGCTGCTCGGAGTACCACGGCGCGCTCGGGGGACGCCGCAGGCTGATCGGTCCCGGTGTGCACTTCGGTTGGGTCCGATGTGATGGAGCCGGGTGACGTGATGCATGGTGCCGTTGGGGGCACGGTGCGCCAAGCCGTACTCTTGTCCCGGCTGGCGCGGTACCCACGATGGTGTTGCCTCCGGGCACAGCCCGAATGGCTGCCCGGCGCTAGTTGCCGAAGATGGGCGGCAGCCCGCCCGCCGGCTGGTAGACGAACTCGTGGCTCAGGTCGACACCGCGGATGGAGCCGTCGCTGTGGTACGCCAACCCCCATTCGTCGATCATGGAGCCATCCGGGAACACGCACATCGCGACCATCGGATCATCGGCGTCCGACGTGTCGACCCAACCGCCGCCGGCCGCGCCGGGCCCGAAGGCGGACGAGCCGGCGAGTGACGCGCAGTAGGCGGTCGCCGGGTTCCCCTTCGACGGGTCGTAGTCGGGCATGGGCACCTGTGCCAGATATGCCGCGGACGCGAGCGTGGGACCTGCCATCGCCAGCGTTGCTGTGTCCACGAAGATCCGCGAGCCATCGTCAGCCACGAACCGGCACAACTCGATGGACCGACCCAGGTCGACCCAGGTCGATGGGTCCCCGTTCGTGCCGAAGATGGCTTCCCGGACCTGGACCGTGCCGGTCTTCTCCTCGCACACCGAGCGTGCGCCCATGAGGTCGACCGCTGTGAAGGAGGCGGCGGGTGATGGTGCGGGCGAACGGGCAGCGACGGGCGCTCCGACGAGGAGGACACTCAGCGACAGGATCGCGGCAAGCGGACGTGACATGGGCTGTCTCTCCCGATGTGTGGACAGGGACCCGCGAGCGATGGCCATCGGCATCGCCCGGAGCCCGGAGCCCGGAGCCCGGAGCCCGGAGCCCGGAGCCCGGAGCCCGGAGCCCGGAGCCCATGGATGGTACGTCCGATCATCCCCCCTGATGGCGCCCCGGCTGGTGGCGCCCCCGGCAGGAATCGAACCTGCGACCAACCGCTTAGAAGGCGGGCGCTCTATCCGCTGAGCTACGGGGGCAAGCGGACAGTCTACCGGCCGGCACGTCGGGCCCTGGCCCCGTACGTGGGGGGACGCGCGGCTCCGGCCAGACCCGCTATCCTCGGGACCCATGCAGCAGATGTACCACCCGGACGACCTCGGATCGATGGATCCGCTCGTCCTGATGAAGAACCTCGATCATGTCCGGATGACGTCCCGACGCCTGAGCTACATCCTCCAGCAGCAGGTCCACCTGTACCTGCCGGAGGCGAACGAGCTGCGTATCGAGATCGACCGCTACGTGGAAGCAGAGCGACAGATCGAGACCGAACTCGCGCGGCGCAGCATCCGCGCCTGACGCGAAGCCCGATCGCGCCCGTGGGCGCGTGCGTGTCGATCGGGCGCGAACGCGGCGAGGGGTCAGCGTGGCAGTGTGGCGGGCGACCGGTGATCGGACCGCTCGGCTTCGATAGGGATCGGACCCGAGGCGACACGTGACTGGGCCACGTCAGCCCCGGCGGATGTCGGCGACACGCTGATCGCGACCGGGGGTGCCGTCCCTGCCACCGCGATGGCGACGCGCCGACGACGCTCATCCTGGACCACGCGTTGGGCAAGGGCAGCGAGGCGGGGCATGTCGCACAGGGAGAACCGCACCCCGAGGGCCGCCAGCCGGTCGTAGTCCATGCCCCGGAACTCGCCGCGCGCCGCGACGCCACACATCTCGTCGTACAGCTCCGGCCAGCCGATGCGGCGGCGCTGGTAGCAGTACCGGATGAAGTCGATGATCTCCGGGGGGGCCGCCACGACGGGGGCGACGACGGCCGCCTCGTTCGTGCCAGTGGCGACGCTATGTTCCGTGTGTTGCAAGGCCGTCCTGCGGCCATGACGATCAGTCGACACCCTCTCCCCTCATCCGAACACGGGCATACCGATGCCCGGGACCATGTGCCCTGAAAACGGCAGACACCGTCCCACGGTCAGGCCCGCGACGGTGTCCGAGACTCTCCCTCGACGCCTGATCTCTCCGCCCATCGGGCGTCAGTGCGTCGGTCCTGATGATAGTCCGGACGGCCGGACAGTGGAAGGCAGACCATCCACGGATCTGTCCACGACCTTGTCCACAGCCAGCCAGTCGAGGTTCAGTCAGGCCTGGGAACCACTCCCAGCCCGGGCCCATCGGTCAGGCGCCAGCGCCGCTCCACGTCCAGTTCCAGCCCCGCGAACGGATCCCTGGCCAACAGCAGATTGCCATCCAGGTCGACCCAGTCCACCAGTCCGGCGATCATCGCTGCGGCGGCGATGCCCACGCTCGTTTCCTCCATGCAGCCCAACATCACCCGGAAACCCAGTTCTCGAGCACGTCTGATCATGGCCAGCCCGGGACCGATGCCGCCGCACTTGGTGAGCTTGACGTTGACGCCCGCGACGACACCCACCAGGGCATCCAGGTCGTCGATTGTCACGGCACTCTCGTCGGCCACGATCGGGATGGGGCTCCGTTCCTGGAGCCACCGCAGTTGGGGCAGTTGGCGAGCGGGGAATGGTTGCTCGATGAGCTCCACGCCGAGTCGTTCCAGTTCGGGCACCAGTCGCGCGGCTGCTTCCGGTTGCCAGCCGGTGTTCGCGTCGACCCGCAATGGACCGCCGTAGATGGCGCGCACCGCTTCCAGGGTGGCCACGTCACTGGGCCCTCCGACCTTGATCTTGAGCATCGGGAAGGTGGCGGCGCGTGCCGCCCGCTCGGCGACGGCCGCTGGCGTGTCGATGCCGATGGAGAAGTCGGTCGGCGGCACCACCCTGGGTGTGTCGAGGAGCTGCCACACGGGGATACCCATTCCACGCGCGACCAGGTCGTGGAGTGCGATATCCAGACCGGCCTTGGCCGCTCCGTGATGGCCGATGGTGCGGGCCATGACGGCACCGCACTGGTCCAGCCAAGTCCGCGCGTCATGGACGGTCGAGGGTGGGTCATCGAGCTCGCCGACGGCACCCGCCAACTGTGGCAGCACGCTCCCGATGGTGCCCACGGTCTCGCCGTAGTAGGCGACCGGGAAGGCCTCCCCGACGCCTTCGAGCCCGGCGGTCGAGACGCGGACGATGACGGTCGTTGCCGTGCGGTCGTCCTCCTCACGAGCGATCCGGAACGGGTCACGCAGCGGCAGCGACAGGACCTGGGTCTCGACGGACAGCTTCACGAGCGTGATGCTAACCCGGGTCCCGGGCGCACAGAGAACCGACAGGTTGCCGGTGGGGAGAGGGTGGTACCGCATACCGGATTCGAACCGGTGATCTCCGCCTTGAGAGGGCGGTGTCCTGGGCCTCTAGACGAATGCGGCGCAGACATCGCAGGATATCATGGCCGCCCTGCGCTCTGGGCCGTGCGATCTAGAGTCGGTGGTGCTCCAGGAAGGCCCGGATGACCTCCGCGACCTGCTCGTGGCTGTGCTCGCCCATCACCAGCCCGTAGTGCGAGTGCGCCCCGAAGGGATGGTATTCGGCACCCAGCCAATCCGCGAGGCGTTCGCTGTCCGGTTCCGGGAACAGCCGGTCCACCACGGCGCCGATCACTTGGATGGGCAGGCCGTCGAGCGCCCCCCGATCGAGCGGCACACCCTCGAGCATCTGGCGTCTGGCCGCGCCACTCTCGGCGCCCATGAGGTGCTGCACCCGGAGCACGTCCGCCGATGTCAGGTCCGGGTTCTGGCGCTGGATCTGGTCGGTGGCACCCGCCCAGCCGATGAGCTCGCGCCGGAACTGTGCGGGCACCAGGCGCACGACATGCGATGGGGACGCGGGCCGGATCGGATCCGGCAGACCGGGGCTGAGCAGCACCAGTCCCGCGACCTCGCGACGCTCGGCGAGCTTGAGGGCCAGCAACCCGCCCATGCCATGCCCGATGACCACGGCCGGACGACCCAGCGCGTCGAGCCCAGCGGTGGCGTCGTCGAGGTATGTGTCCAGATCGAGCGTCTCGAAGTCTGCCGTCTCCGACCAGAAGTGGGCCCGAAGATTGAGCGCGTGCCCTTCCCAGCCGCGCTGTGCGAAATACTGGAGATAGCGCTCCCAGACCCACGAACCTCCCAGCTCGCCGTGCAGCAGGTACAGCGGTCGTCGTCGCGACCGGCGCTCCGGCAGCCAGCTCTCGACGTACAGTCCCCGTTCCTCGAGGACGATCTCATCCTTGCGCACTGGTCGTCCGGGTGTCCTCGATACCGGCCCCTGGAGCATGTCCACGCCGCCACGAGAGCCGCTGGCGGCGGTTCGTTCGTCTACCACTCGAGCGGTCCGAAGACGAGCCCCGTCGGAGCCTTGGGGTCAAAGAAGGTCGATTTCTGGGGCATCACCTCGGTCGCCGCGGCAACCCGGGTCACTGCCGTCACCGGCGGCCCGTCGAGCAGGAACGTCGCCACGCCATCGCCGCGCAGCGTCTGGTCGAGCGCCTCTGCCGCGTCCTTGACGTACGCCACGCGGCCACCGGCGGCCAGGGCGGCGGCATCGACGCCTGCACGCTCGAACATCAGGGACAGTCGATTGACATCCAGGCCGCGCGACGCCTCGGACGTGGTCGGGTCCTGGAGCGCCTCGAAGGCCTCCGGTCGCACGCGGAGGATCGCGGCGACGTCGCCGCTGACCAGGCCGATGCGGCCGGTGCCGGTGGCCGCCACGTCGGGCAACTGCTGGGACCGCCGCATCTGCGCCAGCACTGCATCCGCGTCCGCGACCCGCTCGACATCCACCAGGCCCGCCAGGACATCCAGCAGCGCCGCCCCGGACGGACCGCTCATGAGCACCCGGTGGGTGGGCAGGACCGGCGGTGCCTCGGTGACGTCGTAGAGCAGGGTCAGGACGTAGTCCCAGGCCGGGTCGCTCTCGCACGCCCGCTTGCGGCCGCGTTCGTCGCGATACCGCAGCGTCGTCTCGTAGCGATGGTGCCCGTCGGCGATCGTCAGCGGGCCTGAACCCAGCACCTCCAGCAGTGCCCCCACGTCACCGGTGGGCGCACCCGACTCGTCGATCGGAGCGGCGCATGTCCACAGCCGATGGACGACGCCGTCATCCGTGGTCGCCGTCACGCCAGGCGTGGCCACCGTGAGCCGATCAAGGATCGAGGCCACCGTGCCCGGACCCGCGTCGCCGAGCAGGATGACGGGGCTGAGGTTGACGCCCGTGGCCCTGAGCAACTGGTACCGGTCCTCCTTCGGCCCGGTCATCGTGCGCTCGTGCGCGCGGACGCCGCTGTCCGGCCCGAATGGCTCCAGGCGCATGCGCACGAACACGCCCCGTGCCCGGCCGGCGCTGCGGCCACGACCCGTGTCCCAGGCCATCTCGTGGATGTAGATCGAGGGCTGCCGCTCCTTGACCAGGACACCGGACGTGCGCCACTCGGCAAGCGTCCGGGCGGCGACCCGATAGCGTGTTGCGGGCAAGCCATCCGGCTCGGCATCGGGCAACTCGACGCGGACCGCGTTGTACGGGTCGCGCTCCCGGAGTGCCGCCGCGAGGTCGGGCGGGATGATGTCGTACGGCGGGCACACGACGGTCGACAGGTCGGGCCCGACGGCGTCCGCGTACCGCAGGGCTCGGAAGGGTCTCAGGACGGGCACCCGCGCATGGTACCGGGAGGTCGCCCGAAGGGGCTCCGGACGCGGTTCGGGGTAGGCTGGAACCGTGTCCCCTCGACCGCATCGGCGGCTGCCGACCCTGGCCCTGGCATCACTGGTGCTCGCGTCGGCACCAATGGTGCTGGCGTCCTGCTACAACCTCGCGGAACCGTCGTTCCACCCCGGCGACGCACGCCAGGTGATGTCCGCTATCGCGCGCCGCGGGGTCGATATCGAGACGAGCACCGCGGGTGATTCGGCATGCGATGACCCGGCCCTGGTGCCCAACTCCATCCACCTCGTGGGCACCGTAGCCTCGGACCCCACGCCGCGCGACATCTGGATCTATACCTTCCGGGAGAAGGGCTGGGACGCGACGCAGGCACCCGTCGACGCCTGCCAGTCGGCCTACCAGACGGCGCATCCGGATGCGCTGGTCACGCGCATCGATATCCCCGTCTACCGCGTGTTCGGGGCCGACTGGTCGCAGGAGCTCATCGACTCAGTGCGCGGTGGCCTCACGGAAGCCTCCGCCGCCGGCGAATGATGCCGGCCGAGCTGCCGACCCGATGACCTTCGCGTCGGTACGATGATCCGGTGACGACCCGACACCCTGCATCCTTCGGTCGCGACGTGCCCGACGCCGCGTGGCGTCCCTCACGGGAGCTGCTGGCCGAGAGCCGCCTCGCCCGCTTTGTGGCGCGGAGTGGCGAGGCGGACCTGGACGCGGTCCAGGCACGCGCCGCCATCGATCCTGCCTGGTTCTGGGAGCAGGTGCCGGACGACCTCGGGCTCCGCTGGCAGCGCCAGCCCCACGGCATCCTGGACATCACCGACGGTCCGGAGTGGAGCCGTTGGTGGACCGGTGGCTCCTTCGACTGGACAGTCGCTGCCGTCGACCCCCGAGCGGACCGGGACCCGGCGGGCCCCGCCCTCATCTGGGAGGGCGAGGACGGTGACGTCGTCCGGCTCGACAACCAGGGACTCCGGGCCCGTGTGGAGCGGGCGACATCGATGCTCGGCGCGCTGGGTGTCGGCCGCGGCGACCGGGTCGGCCTGCTGCTGCCGTTGTTGCCGGAGACCGTCGTGGCGATCCTCGCGCTCGGCCGATTGGGCGCCATCTTCACGCCCATCTTCTCGGGCTACGGGGCGCCTGCGGTCACCAGCCGGCTCGTGGACTGCGGCGCGCGTCTGCTGATCACGGCGGACGGCACCCTACGACGCGGAGCCGTGGTGCCCCTCAAACGAATCGCCGACGACGCCCTGGCACTCGCGCCGGAGGTACAGCGACTCCTCGTCATCCAGCGTCTCGCGGAGCGGGCAGGCCACGTGCCCTGGGACCCGGCCCGCGATGCCTGGTGGCACGAGCGGATGGCGGATCCCGACCTGGCCCCTCCACCGGCCCCCACCGACACCGACCCCGAATCGCCCTACATGATCATCCACACCTCGGGCACGACCGGTCGCCCGAAGGGTGCCGTCCACGTCCACGGCGGCTTCCCCATCAAGGGCGCCCAGGACATGGCCCACTCCTTCGATGTCCGGCCGGGAGACCGAGTCGGCTGGATCACGGACCTCGGCTGGATGATGGGCCCCTGGCTCATCTCGGGCGCCCTGCTGCTCGGCGCCACCGTGGTGCTCTACGAGGGTGCGCCCGACTTCCCCGGTCCCGACAGGATCTGGGCGATGGCCGCGCGCCATGGCGTCACCCACCTGGGCGTCTCGCCGACCCTGGTGCGGGCGCTCAGGGGCCACGGGCCCGAACCGGTCCGCGCCCACGACCTCCGGTCGCTGCGGGTCCTCGGCTCGACCGGCGAGCCGTGGGATGCCGACTCCTGGTGGTGGCTGTTCCGCGAGGTCGGTCGCGGCCAGGTGCCCATCATCAACTACAGCGGCGGCACCGAGGTCAGCGGCGGCATCCTGTCCTGCAATCCCTTGACGCCCATCCGGCCGACCTCGTTCGGTGGCCCCAACGTCGGTGTCGCGGCCGATGTCGTGGATGTGGCCGGTCGGCCGATGCGAGGCGCGGTCGGGGAGCTGGTCATCCGCCAACCCATGCCGGGCATGACGCGAGGCTTCTGGAACGATCCGGAGCGCTATCTCGACAGCTACTGGCGACGACTGCCGGGGACCTGGGTGCACGGTGACTGGGCGCAGGTGGACGACGACGGCTACTGGTACATCCAGGGCCGCTCGGATGACACGCTCAAGATCGCTGGCAAGCGTGTCGGCCCCGCAGAGGTCGAAGGGGCGGCGACCAGCCACCCTGCGGTCGTGGCGGCCGCCGCCATCGGCGTGCCGCATCCGGTCAAGGGCGAGGCCATCGTCGTGTTCTGCGTCCTGGACCGCGGCGTCAGCGGCGATGCGGACCTGTGTGACGCTGTCTCGCGCCACATCACAGTGGACATGGGCAAGGCGTTGAAACCCGAGGCGGTCGTCGTCGTTGCCGACCTGCCCCGGACCCGCAGCGGCAAGGTCATGCGCCGGGTGATCCGCGCGGCGTGGGTGGGGGGCGAGACGGGCGACCTGTCGGCGCTCGAGAACCCGGCCGCGGTGGAGGCGATCCGGGCACTCCGACCCATCAGCGGCTGAGCGGAGGGCCCACGCCGGACCCTGGTCCCTTCTGACGTGCGGCGACCCGAACGGGCGACGCGCTCGAACGGGCTGAGCCACACTGGCCGCGTTCGACCCAAGCAACGGAGAACGGCCCATGAGTGACCACGCTTCCCAGCCCCACGACTCGCACCCACGCCTGGACGAGCTGCGGGCCGCGATGACATCGGGCGAGGTCGACACGTTGATGGTCGCCTTCACCGACATGCAGGGCCGTCTGTTGGGCAAGCGGGTGAGCGGGGAGGCCTTCCTCGGCGGCGTCATGGACCACGGCGCGCACGTCTGTACCTATCTCCTGGGCACGGACATGGAGATGAACACGCCCGACGGGTTCGCGCTCATGAACTGGGACACCGGCTACGGCGACTACGTCATCGCGCCGGTCTGGGAGACGCTCCGTACGCTGCCCTGGCAGGACCGGACCGCGCTCGTCCTGGGTGACGTCGTGGACGAAGAAACCGGTGCCGAGATCCCGGTCTCGCCGCGGACGATCCTCAAGCGCCAGGTCGCGGCAGCCGCCGACATGGGCATGGCCATCAAGGCAGGCTCCGAGTTCGAGTACTACCTGCTGACCGACTCCTACGAGGCCGCCGCGAAGAAGGGCTTCATCGACCTCGAGCGCTTCGGCCACTACAACGAGGACTACCACCTGCTCCAGGCGACGAAGGCGGAGCCCATCCACGGCAAGCTGCGGCGGCTGATGACGGAGGCACGCATCCCCATCGAGTTCTCCAAGGGCGAGGCCGCGGCCGGCCAGCACGAGGTCAACATCCGCTACGACCATGTGCTGGAGTCGGCCGATCGGTCGGTGATCTTCAAGCACGGTGCCAAGGAGATCGCGTGGCTGGAAGGCTACGGTCTGACCTTCATGGCCAAGCCCGACCACGCGTGGACCGGCTCATCGGGCCACCTCCACATGAGCGCCTGGGGCCTCGATGACGACCGGTCGCTGTTCTTCGCGGAGGATGCCCAGCCGCACGGCATGTCCCACACCATGCGCTGGTTCCTGGGCGGCATGATGGCCCTGTCGCGGGAGCTGGCCGTCTTCTTCGCGCCCAACGTCAACTCCTACAAGCGGTTCGCGGCGGCAAGCTGGGCGCCCGTCAACGTGGTCTGGGGACGCGACAACCGGACGACCGGGTTCCGGGTGGTTGGCCGTGGCCCTGCGACGCACATCGAATGCCGGTTCCCGGGCGGCGACATGAACGCGTACCTCACCTACGCCGCGTTCATCGGTGCCGGACTGTACGGCGTCCGGAACCAGGTCGAGCCGCCCGCCGAGCTGCGTGGCAACGGCTACATCGCGACCGACTGCGACCGCATGCCGCGCGCGCTCTACGAGGCGATCCGGGCGCTCGAGGGGAGCGAGGCCGCCGTGGCCATCCTGGGTCAGGACGTGGTCGACCACTACCTCAACGCCGCACGCATCGAGCAAGGGGCGTTCGACGCCGTGGTGCATCCATGGGAGCGGCAGCGCTATCTCGAACGCGGCTGACGGTCGCCTCCACGAGCGGCCAGGTGGGGCGCCGCCTCGGCGAGCGGCGCTAGCATGGTCGATGAGCCTGGCACACGACACTGAGGGGAGCACGATGCGTCTCGCGGACAAGGTCTGCGTCATCACCGGGGCGGGCAGCGGCATGGGTCGCGTGGCCGCGGGACTGTTCGCGGCGCAGGGTGCGCGCGTCGTCGTCGCCGACTACAACGGGGCGGCGGCAGACGAGACCGTCGCCGCGGTCACGGCGGCCGGCGGTCAGGCGAGCGCCATCCGCGCGGACGTCTCGAATGAGGCAGATGCCCGATCGATGGTGGAGCACGCCGTGGCCACCTTCGGCCGGGTGGACGTGCTCTACAACAATGCGGGCATCATGCCCGAGGCCGACCATTCGGTCATCGATACCGACGTCGAGACCTGGGACCAGGTGATGGCCGTCAATGTCCGGGGTGTGTTTCTGGGCTGCAAGTACGCCGTGCCCCACATGGTGGAGCAGGGCGGCGGCTCGATCATCAACATCGCGAGCTTCGTGGCGCTGATGGGCTGCTCCGTACCCCAGGACGCGTACACCGCGTCGAAGGGGGCGCTGCTCTCGCTGACCCGGAGTATGGCGGTCCAGTTCGGCCCGTCCGGCGTCCGGACCAACGCCATCTGCCCGGGTCCGGTCGAGACGCCCCTGCTCATGGACTGGCTGCTCAAGGACGAGGCGGCCAGGGCCCTCCGACTCGCCCGCAATCCCAGCGGCCGCTTCGGCAAGCCCGAGGAGATCGTGAACATGGCCATCTACCTCGCCTCCGACGAGTCGCGCTGGACCAATGGGGCCTCGCTGGTGGTCGACGGCGGCATCTCTGTCAACTACTTCTAGACGATGGCTCCCCTCTCCATGACCATCGGCGGTCGCCCTGCGCAGGCGGCCGACGGCAGCACGTTCGAGGTCATCGAGCCCGCCCGCGGCACGCGCATCGCGGAGGTCCCCAACGCGGGCAACACGGATGTGGACATCGCGGTCAGTGCCGCGCAGCGGGCGTTCGAGGGCCCCTGGCGGGCCTTGTCGGCCGTGGAGCGTGGACGTGCCCTGCTGCGTCTCGCGGGTCTCATCCGGGAGCACGCGGAGGAACTCTCCCAGCTGGAGTCGCGCAACATCGGCAAGCCCATCAGCTCTGCCCGTTGGGAGATCGGCGCCGCGGCGGGCGTGTTCGAGCTGCTCTCCGGACTGGTCGCTGCGGAAGAGGCGGTACGTGGCCAGCTGGCCGCCGAGCTGCACGACACCGTCGCGCAGTCGCTGGCGCTCGCCCGCACGCTGGCTGCCGAGCACGGCGACCGGGCCGGG
>JBBSOS010000031.1:0-13595 GCA_038259505.1 Candidatus Limnocylindrales bacterium
CAGAGCCCCTCGTCGTGTCGCCGCAGGCGTGTCCCTTCTTGGCGCTCGAGGGTGACCGTGACCAGCGCCTGGAGGTGCCCGACCCGCTCCCTCGCTGCTATGCCGAGGCGACCCCCAAGGCGAGGTCGATCGGCCACCAGGCACGCTTCTGCCTGACGCCATCGTTCACGGGCTGCCCGATCTTCCTGGACTGGGCGTCGCGCGTCGCCGCTGATGTCGCGCCGGACGCCACGCCGGACGCCGTGGTCCCGACTGTATCTGGCCGTGCCGCGGGTGGCTCGGCGACGGTCGATCCGGGCACCGGGACCGCGCCCGCGGGTACCGGAGCCATGCCCGACTCGGGCACCGGGACGGGCTCTCGGCCGTGGACCGCGCCGCCACCGTGGTTGTCGGAGGCCACGCTCCCGCCTGACCCGCTGGCCATCCCGGCACGCCGCACCGCGCGGCTGGACATCGACACGGGCGCCGGTCCGGGATCCGGTCGGAACGCCACCGCCTCCACGGCTGTGGCTGGATCCCCGGCCGCTACCGCCTCCACATCCGCTACCGGCTCCACGTCCGCTCCTGGATCCCCGGCCGCTACCGGCTCCACGTCCGCCACCGCCTCCACGGCTGTCGCTGGATCGGTCACCGACACGCCGACCGGTGATGCCACATCGTCCAACACGCACACGACGCCGACGGCGATCCTCACCACCGATGCCATGACGGTGGACCTCCAACCCTCCGAAGCCGCGTCGCAGGGGGCAGCCGCGCATCGATCGCTATCGACGCCGGCCGCCGCAGGCGGTGGCCCGACGCCGGCCACCGCCGCTGACACGGACGAAGTGGCAGCTGCTGAGCTCGGGGCATCCATGGCGCGTACCGATCTCTTGGCAGGGCCGGACGCCGATCCGGTCGCGGACGATGATGCAGGCGCCCCTCCGTGGTCCCGGGGTCGCCCCCGCGTGCCCGTCGATGCAGGTGCCCCGTCGTCGCTCGCAGCACAGACCCGGCCTGGGCCGCGGCCGAGCGGCCCTCGCGAATGGGAGGGTGCCCGACGGTTCGAGGCGTATGCGGCGAGGACCGGCGGACCCCGGTTCGGCCGACCAGTCCTCATCGCCGTGGGTGCGGCGCTCGTCGCGGTCGCGCTGCTCCTGGTGTTCCTGTTGCCCAGCATGTTCCGGGGCGGCGGAGCCGTAGCGTCGCTCGAGCCCAGTGGCGCGCTCGCGAGCGGCGTCGTCCAGACCGCCAGACCCCGGGCCACGCCGACCACGCCAGGCGCCACCCCGGAAGGCCCCGAGGCGACCCCGCGTGCGTACCGGATCCGGAGCGGTGACACGCTGCTGCGCATCGGCAGGCGCTTCCACGTCACCGTGGAACAGCTGACCTGCGCCAACGGCATCCGGAACCCGAATGCATTGAGCGTGGGCACCACGCTCACCATCCCCATCGACTCCTATCAGTGCCCCAAGCCCACCAAGCGGCCCGCGAAGACGCCCAAGTCCTGAGATGGCCCCGGGCTTCGGCGGTCGATCAGTCGATCAGGGCCTCGACACGCTCCTGGACCGCGGCCCATAGGCGCTCAGGTCCAAAGCGGACCGGATCGTCGCATGGCAGCCCGGTCTCGGCCGCAGTCTCGGCGATGAGCCGCCGGGCATCGTCCTCGGCATGGAGCGACGTGTTGAGCGCCACGGCCACGACCCTCGATGGCGCCACCAGACCTGCGATGCGCTCGTGGATTTCGATGAACCCCGGCAGGGAGGCGATGGGGAAGGACCGGTCGGGCAGGTGGTCGAAGTCGTGGTCCGTGAGGCCGGGCTTGTGCACCAGGATCATGGCGTGGGGCGTGGCGCCATGGATGAGGCCCAAGGTCACCGAGGAGTAGGCCGGATGGTCGATGGAGCCCTGGCCCTCGACCAGCACCCAGTCGCCGATATCCTCGCCCTGTTCCACGATGCGCTCCACTGCGCCCTGCACGAAGTCGGACACGATGGCATCCACCGGCACCCCCCAACCTTCGATCACGATGCCCGTCTGGCCGGTGGCCACGAACGATGCCCGGACGCCCGCGGCTTGGGCGGCGTGTCGCAACTCGAGCATCACGGACATCTTGCCGACCGCGCAGTCGGTGCCCACCGCCAGGATCACCCGCTTGCCCGGACCGTGCAGGCGACCCCTGGCCGTGGCCCGTTGGCCAGACGGGCGGCGCACGTCCTGCAGCTCCGCGCCAGCCGTGGCCGCAGCAGCCGCGAGTTCCGGATCGTCCGCAAGGAAGGTATGGAGACCCGAGATGATGCCCAGACCCTGCTCGATGGCCGAGAGCAGGATGCACTTCCAACTGTCCGGCAGCCGCCCGCCGGTGGGGGCGATCCCGATGAGCAACGTCGTGGGCGGCTGCGGGAGCGCCATGGCCTCCTCCAACGAGGCCACGATCGGCACATCCGACCGCCCCGGGATGTCCCGGAACTCGCCCACGGTGGCGGGCGCCTTCGTCGAGTCGATGACCGCCACCACGTCGCTCCTGCCGTATCGGAGCACCCCGAACGCCGTCTTGGCGGAGTGATCGCCAAGGGCGCCCTCCGCGAGGATGACCAGTCGGCGGGCGCGCGTGTCAGGAGCGGCCGTCCCGCGATCCACTGGCGTGTTGGTCAGCGAGGCGCGAGATTGATGGCCGTGATGAGCCCGGCCTCGACCCGGAACGTCGCGTCGAGATGCTGGCTGGGCGCGCCCGGGCGGATGACGACGAGGTCGGCTTCGTAGGTGTTCCCGGTATCCCGCACATCGCCCGGGATCATCCGGAGACCCTTGTCAGCGCGCAGGAACCAGCCACCGACCTGCTCCGAGCCGCGGAGGGTGCGGGAGCTGCCCTGCACGTGCACCCGCATCTCGGCGCGCTCATCGAACAGCTTGACCGCGCCCTGGCGGTCACCGGTGTTCAAGCGGTCGAAGAAATCTTCCATCGTCTCGACGGCACCCATTACGCGGAGTCTACCAGCGCGCGCGTCGTCACCAGCGCGCACGTCAGTCCGGCGTGCCCGGCCAGCGGGTGATCGGACCGGCGGGACATCCGCGACCGCCGCCGGGGGGTCCTCGACACATCCATCGGGCACCTTGCCCGACCATCTGACCCGGTCGACGGGTAGATCATGCGTGGACCGGGTCCGATCGGCCGGGGAGCCGACCCCACGAGCCCGATACGGCGCCTCCACGGCCCGATCACCCGGCCAGCGGGTCAGGACCGAGCCGTTCGTGCGTGCGTCGCAGCCCGGCCCCGGTCGTCCCACCCGATGGGAGTATCGGCCAGGAAGTGGCCCCGGGCGGCTGACACGACCTGTCCGGACCCGTGATATCCCGTTTCCCTGGCATCTCCTCCCATGGGATGGGAGGTGGGACGACGGAGGGGCGCATCCGACCCTGGCTGACCGTCTGCCTGGTCGATACCACCACCGGATGGGAAGCCGGACCTCCAGGGACCACGGAGACCCGGACCCCAGACCACGGACGACGGACCGCGGGGCGCCGCATGGCACGTTGGCCCGGTCGAGCACCGGAATCCGGGCAGCCACCCCTCAGAAGCCGCCTCCGGCACCGCCGCCACCGCCGCCCGAGCTGCCGCCACCGAACCCACCGCCGCCCGATGACGACGAGGAGGCGCTGTTCCCGATGGTCGAGAGGGCGGCGGTCATGCCGCCGAAGTCGGGCACGGCCGAACTCGAGAACGAGCCGACACCGCCACCTCCCGCGCCCGTCGCGCCCACGTACCAGGCGGGCATCCAGGGTGTCCGGAGCCCGGATGCGGCAGCCTCCTGGGTGGTCTCGATCGACCGCTCCAGGACGTCCTCGACCTCGTGATGGAGCCCCAGGGCGAAGCCCCAGACGACCGCCTGGTCGGGTGTCTCGACCCATGGCAACGCATGGCTCGAGACGACGTCATCCATCGAGCGGGCGCCCGCCAGGGTGTGCTCCAGGGTCCGTCGATACGCAGCCAGCCAGGCGAAGAGCATGGCACCCGACATGGTCCGCTGGGGCATCACTCGGGCCAGCACGAACATCGCCACCGACGCGGCGACGAGCGCACCACCCAGGAGCAACAGGCCGCTGCTGGGCAGGTTCCAGGCCACGATCATGGCGACGATGCCGACGACCAGGACGGCGGCCGCGCGGAACGACCAGCGCTCGGTCGATCGTTCCGGATCCTCGCGATACCAGCCCGAGGTCACCACGGCGCTGCCCAGCAGGCGCTCGAATTCGGGGATGGCGCCCGAGAACCCGGTCAGCTGGTCGGCGTCCAGCGTGCCAGGGCCAGCCCGTAGTCCACGGAGTCGCTCCCGGACGAGCGCCTCCGGTTCGCCCAGCGGAACGCCCCGGTTGCGCAGCACTCGCGGATCGTTCCGGTCGGGATCGAGCACGTCGAGCGTGGTCCGATGGCCCGCGCCGGGCTGTCGGAAGCGCAGCTCGCCGCGTCCCGCTAGGTCGACCAGCGCCGTCGTCAGGGCGTGTCGGTTGACTCGACCATCGAGGATGACCGCGGCCGCTGCCGGTGTCAGTGCCGGGGGCGGCGCGGGCATCAGCACCGATGGGTCATCGATGTATTCGGGATCGCGGCCATAGCGGAACCAGCTCCAGCCGGCCCAGCCGACGAGGCCCAGGAGAACGAGGGGCGCCAGCACCAGGCCGGTGGCGGCATCGATCTGGCGTGCCAGTTGCAGCTGGTTGGCACGGTCGGCCGTTGTGGCCGCATCGATCCGTGTCAGCGCGGCATCCAGGGCGCCGTCGAGGTCGCCCGCCCGGAGATGCGGCAGCATGTCCTCCTGGTAGATGGCCTGCCGGTCGCCGTTTGTGAGATACGAGGCCCGATAGCCGGGGGCGGCATACAGCTGCACCTGGCCGTGGCGGCCGCTCTCGTCGAGGTCGAACAGGATGGCCAAGCCGTCGTCGAAGCCCGCCCGACCGACGCCGTACTGGTCGATGAGCGCGATGGCATCCGCCTCGGCTCGTTCCGGCGTGTCGCTCGAGGGCTTCACCTGCGTGTAGACCACCACCTGGGCACCGGTCCGTGCCTCGATGGCCTCGATGGTCGCGGCCGCGCGCTGGCGAGTGTCCGCCGACAGGACATCGGCGTAGTCGTACCCCCGCAGACCAGGGATAGGCGGCGGATATGGCGGACCAGCCGCCGCCGCCGGCAGGTCGGGCACGATCGGGCCGGGGGTGGGTGGCGACGTGGCCCGAGGCGCCATGGTTTCGTCGGGCGCCGACGTGGGGGCCGCGGTCGGGGTCACCACGGGGGTGCTCGCGGGGGTGCCCACCGGGGATGCCGGCAGCGCCGTCGTCACGGTGACGACGGCCCGGTTGAGTGCGTTGACCCAATCGCCGGCCGCGAGCGACTCGGTCGTGGACGATGCGATCTGCGCCCGGACCGCCTCGATATCGATCGTCGCGGCGAGACCGTCGCCGACCGCGAGCGCGACCAGCGCCCGGGATACCTGGCGGTCGAAGTCCCACAGCAGCACAGCACCCTGGCCGTCCGCGCCACCCACGTCCCACTGCTCCAGGAGTGCCGCAGCATCGGCCTGGGCTGCGGCCTGGTTCTTGGATCCTGCCTTGACCTGGGTATACACGACGACGTCCACGCCGCGTCCTTCGAGGAGCGCCCGCAGGCCGTCCTCGACGCCCTCCTCGGGCACCCGATTGAAGACGTCGGCATCGTCGACGATGTGGCTGTCGGCCGGCCGCTCCGGGAACGGCGGGCCTGCCGCCCCGGCCACGCCAGCCACCATGAACAGCAGCAGCATCCCCGCGACCACGGCGGAGATGGCGCGGTGCAGCCTCGCTGGGTGGCGACCGTGCATCACGCGGCAGGGTACCCCAGGACCGGCCGCGGCACGCCGACGGTCGCCAGGAGCCGGGGCGGCACGCCGACGGTCGCCAGGAGCCGGGGCGGCACGCCGACGGTCGCCAGGAGCCGGGGCGGCACGCCGACGGTCGCCTGGACCCGGGCTCGCACCTCGACGGTCGTCCTGGCCCTCAGCTGGATGCCGTGCGTGCCACCGACAGCGCCGGTTCGGTCCCTCGGAGCCTGCGGACCAGTTCGGCGCTCAACTCGTAGCGCCCGAAGCTGGGCATGATGTACGTACCCTGGACCACGCCCCGGATCCCGGACAGCAGCTCCATCGACAGCTCGAGCCCGACCTCCGTGGCCCGCTCGCCGGCCGTCGCCATCGTGGTTCGCACCCGGTCAGGGATGGTGATGCCCGGCACCTCATGATGGAGGAACTCGGCATGGCGCGAGGAGTGCAGCGGCAGGATGCCCAGCAGCACCGGTCGAGGCAACTGGTCGCCCCAGCGACGCGACGCACGTTCCATGAACCGGTCCCACTGCTCGCGGGCGTAGATTGGCTGGGTCATGATCAGGTCCGCGCCCGCATCGAGCTTGCCACTCAGCCGATCGAGTTCGTGCTCGAGGTCGCCCGCGGTCGGATCGAGCGCGCACGCCACGGTGAAACCGGCTGGGGCGCCGATGGGCTTGCCTGCCTGGTCCTCCCCGCGGTTCAGCCGCTGGATGACGCCGATGAGCCCGGTGGAGTCGATGTCCCAGATGCCGCTGCCCGTGGGGTAGTCGCCGATACGCGGCGGATCCCCGGTGAGCGCGAGGATGTCCCGGACGCCCAGCGCGTGAGCGCCCAGGAGCTCCGATTCGAGCGCCATCAGGTTCCGGTCCCGGGTGGTGAAGTGGACCAGGCATTCGAGGTCCAGGTCGTGCTGGATGCCGAATGCGACCGCCATTGCGCTCATGCGCACCCTGGCCATCGCGCTGTCGCTGATGTTCACCAGGTCGACGCCCGCCTCGACCAGCAACTGCGCGGCCTCGAGCGTCCGTTCGATACGCACCGAGCGCGGTGGATCGATCTCGACGCTGATGACGAAGCGCCCTTCGGCAAGCTTGCGGGCAAGGCCCGTCGGAGGCGGAGCCCCTTGGGTCGGGGCGCTGGTCGGGGTCCGTTCCGTGACCACGGTGCGTGGGGCCGCGCCTGCACCGAGCGTCGCCGAATTCCCACGCGCGCTCTCTGGGCCCGTGGGCACACCTCCACGCGCGCTCGCGGTGCCTATGGCACGCGCCATTTCGCGATCGAGTGCCTGGCGCATCGCCGCGATGTGATCCGGGGTCGTGCCACAGCAGCCACCGATGAGCCGCGCACCGGCGGCCAATGACCGGGCCACCGAATCAGCGAAGTAGGCGGGGCCCGCGGCATACACGAACTGTCCCTCGACCCGCGACGGCAGTCCCGCGTTGGGCATGATCAGCAGTGGCGCTGCGCCGCGGTACGGCGCCATCTGCTCCAGCGCATCGACACATGCGATGGGGCCGACGCCGCAATTGACACCCAGACCGTCGACGCCCGCCGATGCCAGTGCCCTCGCCGCGACATCCGGTGTGGTGCCATCCATGGCGACCAGGTCCTCGCCGAACGTCATCGACGCCAGGACCGGCAGGTCACACAGGGCTCGCGCCTCCTCGACGGCCAGCAGCAGGTCAGCCAGGTCGCTCGACGTCTCGACGAGGAGCAGGTCCACGCCGCCTTCGAGGAGTCCCTCGATCTGCTCCCGGACGGCCGACCTGATGGCCTGCGCATCGGGTCGGTCCGGGCCGTGGATGGGGGAGGTGAACGGCCCCATCGACCCGGCAACGAGGACGTCGCGACCGCCGACCTCCCGAGCCTCGCGGGCCAGTTGCGCCGCTCGCCGGTTCATGCGTGACGTTCGGTCCGCCAGGCCATGGGCGGCGAGCCGGAACCGGTTGGCACCGAACGAATCGGTCTCGATGACATCCGCGCCCGCTGCCACGTACTCCCGGTGGATGGCACTCACGATGTCCGGATGCGTCTCGACCAGGCCATCGAGCGACGCGCGCTGGGGGATGCCCCGGCTGAACAGAAGCGTGCCCATGGCACCATCGAGCAGCAGCGGACGAGTCGTCAGGCGATCGGCGAAGGCACGGCGTGCCCGCGAAGGAGTGGGCGCAGCCGCGGATGCCGTGCCCTGGGTGGGGCTCATGGCAGCAAGGGTACATGGGCGCGACGTGGCGCCCGTCGATGTGTCAGCCACGGAAGCCCAACGCCCTGGCGACCTCTGCCTGTTGCGCATCCAGGGTGAGGAAGGTCAGCTCGCGCGGATCTGGCGAGAGATACAGTGCACACGCAACGTGCCATAGGTCGGCGCCACGCAGCGCGCCGGCTTCGAGCACCATCTCCATCTCGGCGGTCATCGGTCGGTCAGGCAGCACCCAGGAGATAGCGGCCGGAACAGAACCGTCGTGGGAGACCTGCTCGCGCCGGAATGTCGCACGAAGTTCCGCCTCCAGAAGGTTCGAGGCGAAGAGTGTGCCGAACATCTCCAAGCGACGCGCGAGGGCTGCATGTCCGCGCTCTGCCAAAGCTATTGCCACGACACAGGACGTGTCCACGTACGCTGCCGTCACTCGTCGCGTTCATCCAGGAACCGGCGCAGGGCGCCCGGGATATGCGCGATCGGCTGCATCGGGCGCCGAGGGTTCGTGGGCGCCGTCAGCACGCCCCGAGCCGTCAGTTCGATGACGCGCTGCTCAAGCGTGACCGGCCCGCGTCGGACCGGCCGGATCTCGGCGATGGTCTCACCCCGACGGGAGATGTAGACGGTTCGGCCGTCCTCGACCTTGCGCAGGATCTCGCTCAGTCGGGCCTTCGCGTCATAGGTGGAATATGTCTCGGTCATGGACGCAGTCTGCATGGTCTGGTCAGACTAGTCAAGTGGCGGCCACGCGTCCACGCCGGACTCATGGCAGCGATCCGACGCCTCCCCGGCGTCGCAGGGTGCGGAATCGCTCGCCGTCCCAGCCGAGTTCCGCTGGCCGTGGCCTGCCGTTGTAGGTGGACGCCATCGATGAGCCGTAGGCGCCCACGACCCCGATCGCGACCAGGTCGCCCCGGCTGAGCGGCGGCAGGCCCGCGACGCCGAGGGTGTCGGTCGACTCGCAGATGGGTCCGTCCACGCGCGCGCTGGTCAGCAGTGCGTCCGGGCCGACCGTCCGGCCCCCGCTGGTGATGGCGACCATCGGGTGCTCCGCGCCGTAGAGGGCCGGCCGGATGAGTTCGGTCATGCCCGTGTCGAGCACGACGATGCGGGTCGGGCCGTCGGGCGCCGGACGTTCCCGGACGTGGAGGACCCGTCCGATGAGCCAACCGCTCACCGCGACCAGGGCACGCCCCGGTTCGATGGCCCGCCGCCGGGGCTGCGCGTCGTCCGGCAGCATCGCCAGCTCCTCCGACGCTGCATCAGCGAACAGCGTCGGACCCGGCACCGCTCCGTCGACGCCGTAGTCGACCGGGAAGCCCGAGCCCAGATCCAGGGTATCGAAGTCCGGCAGTGCGGCCCGTTGCAGCGCCAGCAACCGGTGCCCGATGCGCGCCGCGGAGCGCCATGCATCGATGGCCCCCAGTTGCGAACCGATGTGCAGGTGGATGCCCCGCCAGCGCAGCGGACCTCGTGGCCCGCCTCCGGCGTCGACGAGCGTGCCCAGCTCGTCGGCCAGGACGCCGAACTTCGAGGCCGGTGCGCCCACGGCCAGGTCGTCGTGTGTCTCAGCCTGGAGCTGGGGATTGACCCGCACGAGGACGTCGAGCGCGATGCCGGCCGCTCTGGCCAGGCCCGCGAGGACACGCGCCTCGTCCGCGGACTCGAGGCTGGTCCACAGGAGCGGCGTTCCGCCGACCGCCAGTCGGACCGCCTCGCGGAGCTCCCGATCGGTCTTGCCGATCCCTTCCAGCGCGATCCGACTCGTTGGGAAGCCGGCCCGGCGGGCGAGGTCCAGCTCGCCCGACGATACGACGGTGGCACCGAATCCGGCGCTCGCGATCCGCGAGATGAGCGCGGGAAGGCCGTTCGCCTTGAGCGAGTAGAGCCGCAGCCACGGATCGGGGAATGCCTCGGCTACCAGCGCGGCGTCGGCGTCCAGCCTCGGCAGGTCGTACACGTAGCAGGGCGTGCCCACGCGGCGGACCGCGATCGGGATGGCTGATGTCAGGTGTGGATCCACGGCCGCTCATCGTACGATGCGCCGATGAGTGAGCCCCTGGCGCCAGAACCATCCGATCCGCTGCCGCTCCCGGCATCCGCCTGGGACCACGTCCTCCACGACTTCCTGGTCGACTTCTTCGAAGCCAGCCCCTTGAGTGCGGGCTTCGCGGGCTATCACCTCGTGGACGATCGCTGGCCCGACCTGTCCGACACGGGCCGACGGACGCGCCTCGCGATGCTCGACCGTCACGCCATCATCGCCGCCGGCCTTGATGAAGCGTCCCTGTCTCCCGACGAGCGTGTCGATCGCGCCATCCTGGTCGAGCAGATCGATCGTGCGCGGTTCGCGGACGAGGAGCTCCGCGAGGAAGCGTGGGATCCCCTGACGGTCGTGTATCTCCTGGGCAGCGGCCTGTTCGGGTTGCTTGCCCGCGACTACGCGCCGTGGAGCGTTCGCGGGGCAGCCTTCGCGACACGCCTGGAGACCATGCCTCCGGTGCTCGAGGCGGCCATCGAGGTCCTTGCTGGGCTGCCGGGGCGACCCGTATCCCTGTTGCACCTCGATACGGCGCTGGAGCAGTTGCCGGGCATCGACCACCTGGTCGAGGAGGGTCTCGCCGAGGCCCGTTCGCGCGCTGCTGCGGGCGACGCGGTGTCGCTCGTGGCCCGAATGGAAGCCGCGGCGTCGCGGGCCACGGCAGCCCTGGAACGCTTCCGCTCGGACCTGGACGTGGAGGTCCGGACACGGGCATCGGGCGATGGGCGCCTGCCTGCGGACCTGTTCGCGCGCAAGCTGCGCCACACGCTGTCGAGCGACACCACCCCCGACGCGCTCCTGGAGCGGGCATGGCGCGACCATGCCGCGGTCCGCGCAGAGATGCTCCGGTTGTCCCGCGAGCTGTGGCCCCGGTGGGTGTCCGGGCAGCCACTTCCCGAGGTCGAGGCGGGCGACGCACATGGCGAGAACGAGGTGGTCCGGCGGGTCCTCGACGCGATCAGCGACGAGCACCAGGATCCGGCGGACCTGCTCGACTGGTGTCGGGCTGAGGTCGCACGCATCGAGGCGTTCTGTCGTGAGCGCGGTGTCATCGGCCTGACCGACGAGCCACTCTCGATCGTCTGGACGCCGGAGTTCATGCGTGCCTACGGCCGCGCGTTCCTGGATTCGCCCGGGCCGCTGGACAAGGGGTTGCAAAGCCATTTCTTCATCACGCCCCCCGCGGACGATGCCAGCCAGGCGTCCATCGACTCCTACATGCGCGAGGACAACGACCGGATGCTGCGCCTGCTGTGCATCCATGAAGGCGTGCCCGGCCACTACCTTCAGCTGGCCTGGTCCAATCGGTCGTCGTCGCTCGTCCGGACCATCTTCAGCGACGGCATGTTCGCCGAAGGGTGGGCCTGCTACGTGGAGCAGGTGCTCATGGACCTCGGCTATGGGGCGGAGGACCCCGCCCTGATGCTCACCCACTGGAAGTTCGAGCTGCGGGCCATCACCAACGCCATCCTCGATGTGGAGACCCATACCCGGGACATGACCGAGGATGCCGCGATCGACCTGATGGTCCGTCAGGCGTTCCAGGAGGAAGACGAGGCCCGGGCCAAGTGGCTGCGCGCCCGGCTCACCTCCACCCAGTTGTCGACCTACTACGTGGGCAACACCGAGATGCTCGACGTGGAGGTGGAGGCGAGGATCCGAGCCGCGACCGCGACCGGCGGCTCAGCCGCCGACGTGCCAGCGCAGCGCGTTCGCGGCGGCATCGGCGAGACGCCTGGCTTCGACTACCGGACGCACCTGGAATCCGTCATCTCGCACGGTACGCCGCCCATCCGTTGGATCCGCCGCATCCTGGCGGATGAGGCATCGTCAGGCTCGGCGAGCCTGGGATCGTCAGGCTAGGCGTGCCGGGCATCGCGTCGGTCGGCCATCAGTGACGCCCCGATGGACACCGCCAGGATGCCCAGGATGATGACCAGGGAGACCATCGGTCCGACGTGCAGCAATTGCGTCAGCAGCATCTTGGCGCCCACGAAGATGAGCACGAGTGCGAGGCCGACCTTGAGGTACCGGAACGTGTCGGCGGCGTTCGCAAGCAGGAAGTAGAGCGACCGCAGGCCCAGGATCGCGAACGCGTTGCTGGTGAACACGATGAACGGGTCGGTGGTGACCGCGAAGATGGCCGGGATGGAATCGACCGCGAAGATCAGGTCGGTCGTCTCGACCGCGATGAGTGCCAGCAGCAGGGGCGTCGCCGCGCGGCCGACCGCCGTGGGGATGAAGAACCGCTGCCCGTGGAACTCCGACACCACCCGCATGTGTCGCTTGGCGAACCGCACCAGCGGGTTGTTCTCCGGATGCGGCTCATGGTCGTCGCTCTGGACCAGCATCCGGATGCCCGTGAACACCAGGAACGCCCCGAACACGTAGATGATCCACTCGTACTGCTCGATGAGCGACGCCCCCACGAGGATGAGCCCGAAGCGCATCACCAGGGCACCCACCACGCCCCAGAACAGGACCCGGTGCTGGAGCTCGCGGGGCACCGCGAAGGCCGCGAACACGAGCGCGAACACGAACACGTTGTCGACGCTCAGGGAGTACTCGATGACGTATCCGGTGAACCACTGGATGCCGACATCGGTGCCCTTCCACAGGAACACCCCGACACCGAAGAGGACGGCGAGGGACACCCAGACGCCGGTCCAGGCGAGCGCCTCGCGCGGCGGCACGACATGGGCGGACTTGTGGAAGACCCCCAGGTCGAGCGCGAGGAACAGTCCGATGAGGACCAGGAAGGCGACCCAGAAGATCAAGTCCATACGAGGGAGATGGTCGTCCTTTCGGTGCGAATGCGTACCCGGCGGCCTTGGGAATGGATGCCAGGAGCCCTAGGGAATGGATCCCGGCCCCGGGGAGGGACCCGGGGCCGGGAGGGACAGTGTTCGTGGTGGCCGCCGAGCGGCCCGGTGGCTACGCGGCGCGGAAGCTGCGCAACCTCCGGACGCGCTCAGCGATGGGTGGATGGGTGCTGAAGAGGTGGCCAGTACCACCTGCGACGGGGCTGACCGTGTACAGGTGTGCCATGGCCGCAGGCACGGGCTGTGGTCGAGGCTGACGACCGCGACCGAGGATCCCGCCTCGCTGCGCCTGCAGTTGGCGGTTCACGGAGTCCAGCCGCTCGAGCGCGCTGGCGAGGCCCTCGGGGTCCTGGGTCAGCTCGGCTCCGGAGCGGTCAGCGCCATATTCCCGCGACCGGGATACCGAATCGGGTTCCGGCCGATCGATGAGGTGCAGCGCGGGCATGGGGGTAGCCGCCCGGCCACTCAGCTCACGCACGATGCGCTCCACCCACGATGAGCAGACCCCCCAGGGCTCCCAGCAGCACCCACGTCTTGATCTGGGATGTGCACGTCCCGACGGACGAGCGATGAATCACGGGAGCGAGTCTCGGTTGAGGGTGTTCCCAGCAACGTCGCCGATCGCCGACGATGGATCGCGCCGGCACGGCGACATCGCCTATGCTGATGGCAGCGACTCGGCATCGGATGTGGATGAGTCGGCG
>JBBSOS010000032.1:0-13556 GCA_038259505.1 Candidatus Limnocylindrales bacterium
GCTCGCCGACGCCGCCATCGGCCAGCGATGGTGGGATCATCGACTGGATGCGGTGCGCACGTTCGAGGAGATCATGGGGCCGTCCAGAAGCATGGGCAGCGGTGTCATCCTGGACACGCTCGAGGTCAGCGCGCTATGGTCCGACATCGAGGCGGTCCATGCCGAGGTGAGCGCCGTCCTTGAGCGTGAGTCCGAGCGGTCCGGGTGCCACTTCTCGCACGTCTATGTCACGGGCGCCGCTCTCTATTTCACGTTCATCCTCAGGGACCTGGACGACGTGGTCGTCGAGGACCGCTACTGGCGGACCTGGCGCGACGCCATGGAGGCATGTCGTGCTGCCGGCGGATCGGTGGCACACCACCATGGCATGGGACGTCTGAAGGCGTCATTCCTGGCCGAGGACATCGGGCAGCCCGCGGTCGACCTCATCACCCGCATCCAGGCGGCGCTTGATCCGGCGGGCGTCCTGAACCCCGGCGCGCTCCTGGCGAGTCGCGGGCGCGGGTCGGCTGGTGTCGACGGGGTATCGTGAGCAGCTACATGCATGTCCTGCCGACATGCTGTCACGTTCCGAGGTCATGACATGACGCAGCTCGCAGAGCATCCCGCAACCAGTCCCACCCCGACACAACAGGTCAGCCACTGGATCGGTGGCGAGATCGTCGCAGGCACGTCCGGGCGTTCCGGGCCGGTCTACGATCCGGCCACGGGAATGGAGTCCCGTCGGGTCGCCTTCGCGTCCTCGGCAGAGGTCGATCGGGCGGTCGCGGCCGCGCAGGCGGCCTATCCCGCCTGGCGCGCGACGTCCATCTCAAAGCGGACCGAGATCATGTTCCGGGTCCGGAGTCTGGTGGATGCTCGCCGCCACGAACTGGCTGCACTGCTGACCGCGGAGCACGGCAAGGTCCCCTCGGACGCACTGGGCGAGATCGCCCGAGGACTTGAGAACCTCGAGTTCGCCTGCGGTATCCCGCAACTGCTCAAGGGGACCTACAGCGAGCAGGCATCGACAGGCGTCGATGTCTACCAGATCCGCCAGCCACTGGGTGTCGTCGCGGGCATCACGCCCTTCAACTTCCCGGCCATGGTGCCCATGTGGATGTTCGGCAACGCCATCGCATGTGGCAACGCGTTCGTGCTCAAGCCTTCGGAGAAGGACCCGTCCGCGTCGTTGCTCATGGCCGAGCTGTTGCACGAAGCAGGTGTCCCGGCCGGTGTGTTCAACGTCATCCAGGGCGACAAGGTCGCGGTCGACGCGATCCTGGAGCATCCGGATGTCCAGGCGGTCTCGTTCGTCGGCTCGACACCCATCGCCCGCCACATCTACGAGACCGGTACCCGCAACGGCAAGCGCGTCCAGGCGCTCGGCGGCGCCAAGAACCACATGGTGGTGCTGCCCGACGCCGACGTCGACATGGCCGCCGATGCCGCCGTATCCGCGGCGTATGGCTCGGCGGGTGAGCGTTGCATGGCCATCAGCGTCGTGGTCGCGGTGGGTGACGTGGCCGATCCGCTGGTCGACGCCATCAAGGCGCGCCTACCGCGCATCAAGGTGGGCCCCGGCACCGACTCGGCCGCCCAGATGGGACCCTTGGTCACGCGGGAGCATCGCGACAGGGTCGTCACGTATCTCGCCTCCGGCGAGGCGCAGGGCGCCACGGTCGTGGCAGACGGTCGGGAGCACCCCCTGTACCGCGACAGCCAGGGGTTCTTCCTGGGCGTCTCCTTGCTCGACAAGGTGACGCCGGACATGGACTCGTACTGCAACGAGATCTTCGGGCCGGTGCTCGAAGTGGTGCGAGTGAGCACCTACAACGAGGCGGTCCAGTTGGTCAACGACAACCCCTACGGCAACGGCACGGCGATCTTCACCCGCGATGGTGGTGCGGCCCGCCAGTTCCAGTTCGAGGTCGAGGTCGGCATGGTGGGTATCAACGTGCCCATCCCGGTGCCGGTCGCCTACTACTCGTTCGGCGGCTGGAGGGGCTCCCTGTTCGGCGATCTCCACATGTACGGACCTGAAGGCGTCCAGTTCTACACCCGCAGCAAGGTCGTCACGTCTCGCTGGCCCGATCCAGGCACCAGCTCCGTGGACCTGGGCTTCCCCAGGACCCGATGACGCCAGCCGGGTGACCCCGGTAGGGGCGGATCCATCGTGCAAAATGTCGGCACGATCGTGGGGTCAGTCGAGCAGGATCGTCCGTAGCTCCGCGTCCGTGAGCGACACCGGATTGGTTCGCATCGAGTTCCCGCTGACGCCCGCGACCACCCGGGCAGCGTCGTCCGAGGCGAGTCCCAGATCGCGGGGTCGCGGGGCACCGAGGCGCTGCGTCCACATGCCCAGCGTGTCGATGAGCGCCCCACGCGCGACATCGTCATCGGTCGCGGCGCCGAGACCACCGAGCAGCCGCCCGGCGGTCGCGTAGCGGGCCAGTCCCGGTGCCTCCGGCGTCCGGGCCCGCATCGCCCGGATGTTGGTCCGGACCGTCGTGGCCAGGATCGCGCCACAGGCAGCGCCGTGCGCGATGGGCAGCAGCGAGCCGATGGGGGCCGCCAGCCCGTGGACCGCGCCCAGCCCTGCGTTCGCGAGGCAGATACCCGACAGGAGCGCCGCATACGCCATCTCGCTGCGGGCAGTTCGGGCGGTCTCCCCGTCCGGGTCGGCGTGCCAGACGAGCAACCCGGCGCGGACGGCGGCCAGTCCGTCCAGTGCCAGCGCATCGGTGATGGGGGTGGCTGCGGTCGATGTATATGCCTCGAGCAACTGGGTCAGCGCGTCCAGGCCGTTCGCGGCGATGAGCGCAGGTCACGCGCCAGCCAGCAGGTCCGGGTCGATGAGCGCTTCTGCCGCGATGAGCCGGTCATCCCGGAAGGAGCGCTTGAAACCGCTCGCGCCGCGTACGGTCACGACGGCGTTGCGGGTGACCTCGCTACCGGTCCCTGCCGTCGTTGGCACCGCGATGCACGGCAACGACGGCCCGGGGAATGCGATCCCGCGGCCGACCCCCTCGAGATGGTCCATGACCCCTGTGCCACTGCCGGCCAGGCCTGCCACTGCCTTGGCGGTGTCCAGCGCGCGTCCGCCGCCGATGCCCACGACCACGTCCGCACGGCGCGCGCGCGCGGCGGACGCATGGCGGTCGATGGTGTCCGGGCCAGGTTCAGCCGAGGTTCGGGCGTGGCCGACGACCGCGACCTCGCGCGACCGGAGCTCACCCGTGAGCCAGGCGAGCCGCTCGTCCGGCATCGAGCTCCGGCCGGTCACGAGGTACGCATGGCGACCGTGACGCGCGATGATGTCCGGGAGCTCCTGGAACGATCCGATACCGAACCGGATGCGTGGCAGCCGCGCCATCGTGAAGGCTGCCCTGGGTCGGTCAGGGATGGTCACGGGTCGGCGCTACCCGGGTATCGCCGGCAGGAGCGCTTCGTACACGTCGGCGGGTCGCGGCTCCACCAGACAGGCGGCGACCGCCTCGACCCATGCCCGGAAATGCTCGGTCTCCCGATGCGCGGACGCAGCCGCGTCGCTGCTGTACCACTCGTACAGCAGGAATCGCGTGGGGTCGTCGGCCGATCGGAGGACATCGAACCGGATGTTGCCGGGCTCCCTGACGGAACCCTCATGGTTGCGGCGTGTGACCTCCAGGAACGCATCGACGTGCTCGGGCTTGACGTGGATGTGGACCAGTCGTACTGCCATTGCGTCTCCTCGGTTGGCTGACGGTCAGGGCCTCGCGGACGGCGTCGTGCTGCCCACCGGGTCCGGTGGATCCGGCGGAGCCGGTGAGTGCGGCGAGTCCGGTGAGTGGGGCGAGTCCGGCGAGTGGGACACCATGGGCACCATCGTGGGCAATGGCCCCGGCGTGGTCCCCGGGGCGGTCACCGCGAACTCCTGGCGCATGCCCAGCAGATAGTGGGCCGGACCGTCGGGTGGTGCGCTGGGACCTGGCGTCGCGTCAGATCCGGGGATCGTCGTGACCCCCTGGGCAACGAAGCAGACCGCGAAATAGTCACCCGGCAACGCCAGCAGGATGTCGCCATCGGCAGCCTGGCCGGGTGCCGCGAACAGTTGTCCGGCGATCGTGACGAGACCCGAGCCGACCGGGTCGGGATCCGCGAGCAGTTCGTCCCAGCTCGTGGTGACGCCGTCGGCCCTGCGAGCGATGACGATCTGGTGCACCTCGGCACCCGCATTGACGAGCCTGATCCGGGATCCGGCCGGGACCGTCGTTGGCAGCTGGTCGAAGTGATAGTCCCGCGCGATGACCTCGATGGTCGGACCGGCGACCGGGGTCGATGCGTCAGGTGGGGTCGATGCGGTGCCCGGGATCACGGAGTCCTCCGACGTTGGCACCGAACTGGCCGGCGAGGAGGCCATGCCGGGTGCCGCGACGAACAGCGCGAGCACGCATGCCATCGACAGCGTGCGCTGCCTGTGTCTCGATCTCACCACACTCCCTCGATGCAGGGGCCCCGAACATGACGAGACCCGGGAGGCGCACCGTAGCGCACCGCCCGGGTCCCGTGTCGGGTCGTCAGGGAGCGCTGGAGGCCATGGGCGCCATGCTCTCCATCGGCGAGGCGGATGGGAGTGGTCCGACCTCGGTGCCTGCATCGGTGACGGTGAACTCCTGGCGCATGCCCAGCATGAAGTGCGGCATCCCCTCGGGAGCGGCGCTCTGCCCAGCCGCGGGAGACGCTGGTGGGCTCATCGTCGTGGTGCCCTGGGGGATGAAGCAGACCGCGAGGTAGTCGCCCGTCTCAGGGATGACGATGCTGCCTTCTGCCGTCTCGCCAGGGGCTGCGATCAGGGACTCTGCACTGGCCGCAGTGATGTACTGAAAGGCCTCGTCGTTGGGCATCGCCAGCAACTCGTCCCATGTCTTGGTGACGCCGTCATTGCGACGCACCACGATCAGCTCGTGCACCTCGTCGCCCTGGTTGTCGAGCGTCAGCACCGTGCCCACCGGCACGGTCGTCGGCAGCCCCGCGAAGTGATACTCGGTGCCCACTACGGTGATCGCCGGTCCTGCCGGGATCGAGGCGCCGGGCGAGAGGACCGGGGGACCTCCCTGTGCGTCCGGTGATTGGGCCATGACAGGTCCGGCGAGGGATGCGGCGAGCATCGCTGACGCGGATATCGTGACGAAGGAGCGGCGGCTGATCACATGATCCTCCTGGATCCCGGCGAGTCCCACGGCTCGCCCAAGCTTCGTTGACCGCTCGATGGTAGGACGAATGCGCGCGATCCGTCCGTCAGACGAAGTAGTCGCGCGCGATCGCCCGCTTGAGGAAGTGGCCGTCACCCTTCGTGCCGGTGTAGACCCCGCCCTCGATGATGACCGTGCCCCGCGACAGAACCACATCCGAGCCGCCCCTGACCTCGCGGCCCTCGTAGCAGGAGTAGTCGACGTCCATGTGGTGGGTGGTCGCCGAGATGGTGTGGACGCGAGTCGGGTCATAGACCACGAGATCTGCATCCGCGCCCGTGGCGACGACCCCCTTCCTGCCCGCGAGCCCGAACAGCCGTGCCGGGGCCGCGGAGCAGATGTCCACCCAACGCTCCCTGCTGATGCCGCCTGCCACTACGCCGCCGTCATGCATCAGGTCCATCCGGTCCTCGACGCCCGGCAGGCCGTTCGGGATCTTCCGGAAGTCACCTTCGCCGAGCTGCTTCTGGCCATGGAAATCGAAGGGGCAGTGATCGGTGGAGATGACCTGGATGTCATCCTTGAGGATGCCCTTCCACAGTTCGACCTGGTGCTCGGCAGGCCGCAACGGCGGTGAACAGACGTACTTGGCGCCCTCGAAGCCGTTGCCCATGTCGTCGAGGGACAGGAACAGGTACTGGGGGCATGTCTCGGCATATGCCCGTGCTCCCCGATCCCGCGCCGACCGCAGTGCGTCCAGCGCATCCTGGGACGACAGATGGACGATGTACACCGGCACGTCGGCCGCTTCGGCGAGGCGGATGACCCGGTTGGTGGCCTCGCCCTCGAAGATGGGGTACCGCACGACGCCGTGATAGTACGGGTCGGTCTCGCCGGCTGCGACCGCCTGCGCCGCCACGACATCGATGGCCATGCCGTTCTCGGCATGCATCAGGATCGTGCCGCCATTGCGCCCGCTCCGCTGCATCGCCTGGAAGATGGCACCATCGTCGGAGTAGAAGACGCCCGGGTAGGCCGTGAACAGCTTGAAGTCGGTGACTCCCTCGCCCACGAGCGTGTCCATCTCGGCCAGCGTGGAATCGTTGACATCGCTCATGATCATGTGAAAGCCGTAGTCGATGGCGCATTGCCCTTCGGCCTTCGCGTGCCAGGCGTCCAGGCCCTCCCGCAGCGACTGGCCGATGGACTGGACCGCGAAGTCGATGATGGTGGTGGTGCCGCCGAACGCTGCGGCGCGGGTACCGGTCTCGAAGGTGTCCTTGGCAGACGTGCCGCCGAAGGGCAGCTCCATGTGCGTGTGCACGTCGATGCCGCCGGGGATAACGTATTTGCCCGCCGCATCGATGGTCCGGTCCACGCTCCCGACCAGGGACGACAGCCCGGCACCGACGGCCGAGATGGTCTCCCCGTCGACCAGGACGTCCGCGTCCTGGGAGCTGTCCGCGTTCACCACGGTGCCGTTGACGATGAGCGTGCGCATCTGGGTCCCTCCATGTCAGGTGCAGGTCGATGAGCGGGCGGGATGGGCGTCGGAGGCCGCTCATGCTACCGGGCGACGATCCCCCGGTCCTGGTGGGTGGTCCTCCCTGTCGGGTGATCTTCCCTGTTTGGTGCCCCGGTGTACCGTTCATGGGTGATGCCGTCCACCGACGACGCGACGCCGCGGCCGTGAGGGTCCGCGTCACCGGGGCCGCCCTCCTGTGCCTCTGCCTCCTTCTGGGTATGGTCGCGGATACGGCGGCTGCCCCGAAGGGTCCTGCCGCGACCGTCCTGGGCACATCCGGCCCGCGAACCATCGACACGCTTCGCACCGCAGATCGGCGCATCCTCGACCAGCTACCGGCATCCACCACGGTGGGCATCCATGCCGGGACCGGCCGTGTCCGGTTCCTGGGTGGTACGAGCGCCCGGCCCCTGATGCGCACCACGTTGCTGCGCCGGGTCGCCGGTACGACCGGACGGGCCCGGGTTGCGGACACGGTCGCCCTCGCACCGTCCGTGGCGGCACGTGCCTTCCTGGCGCGCACCGCGCCCCTGTTCGGTGTCTCCGATCCCACGCGCGACCTGACCCTGGAACGCACCCAGCGACTGGGCGCGCGCGGCAGCGTCGTCCGATTCGAACAGACGCGGCGGGGCATCCCGGTGCTTGGCGGCGAACTCCTCGTCCGACTCGACCGGCGTGGTTCGGTCCTCGCCGCGACGGGAGAGGCGCTGCCCGCACATGACGATGTCTCGACACACGCCACCGTCCGGGCATCCGTCGCCCGCCGCACCGCAGCTGTCTGGCTGGCTCGAGATACCGGGGCACGGTCGACCAGCGTGACCACCCATAGTGAGGGCCTGACCATCCTGGACCAGCGGATCCTGGGGGGGCCCGCCGTGCCCGGACCGCGACTCGTGTGGTCCATCGACGCTCGCGCACCCATGGCATCGGACGGCATGCCCGCGCACGCCCAGGTGCTGGTGGATGCCCGTGACGGCGGCGTGCTCCAGGCCATCGATCGTGTCGAGACCGGGCTCGATCGACGCGTCTGCGACTCCCGGAACAAGCGCTCGGCCGACTTCGTCTGTCGAAGGCCCTACGCGCGTGTCGAGGATGAGGGCCAGACCGGTGTCGGTCAGGTGGACGCGGCGTATCGGCTGATGGGCGTCGTGGACGCGTTCTACCGGGATCGCTTCGGCCGCGACGGGCTCGACGGAGATGGCGCTCCCATGGTGGCGACCGTGCGCTATTGCTCGCTGACGCAGTGCCATCTGCCGAATGCGTTCTGGGAGTGGGGCCCGCAGCAGGTCGCGTTCGGTGACGGCTGGGCCTCCGCCGATGACATCGTCGGTCACGAGTTCACCCACGGCGTGCTCGACCACGAGGCGCGCCTGTTCTATGCCTACCAGTCGGGCGCCATCAACGAGGGCTTCGCCGACATCTTCGGGGAGTTCATCGATCTCACCTACAGCGGCGGCAAGGACACGGCCGGGACCCGATGGCTCATCGGCGAGGACCTGCCCGGCGGGCCGCTGCGCGACCTGCAGACCCCTGGCCGGTACGGCTACCCGGACCGGATCGGCAGCCCTCGATATGCGGTCGGAGCCTATGACCAGGGCGGCGTGCACATCAACAGTGCCATCGCGGGCAAGGCGGCGGCCCTCATCACCGATGGCGGCTCGTTCAACGGCTCCTCGGTCAAGGCGCTCGGCCTGACCAAGGCGGCGCTCATCGAGTACGAGGCCATGACGAACCTGCTGACCTCGGCCGCTGACTACAACGACCTGTACAACGCCCTCCAGCAGGCCTGCATCGACCTCGTGGGCACCAAGGGCATCAGCTACGCGGACTGCACGTCGGTCCGCCAGGCGGTCAAGGCGACCGAGATGGACCAGCGACCCCGCTCGGGTGGCCCGCGGACCGCGGCAACGTGCTCCTCCGGCAAATCCGCCCAGACGACCTGGTCCGACGATTTCGAGGACACCGCATCGAGCAAGGCGGCCTGGGACGCTCGCGTGCTCCACGGCACCCGGGACACCTGGTACTACCCCCAGAATCCCAATAACGACCCGGGCTGGGACGGGACGTGGGCATCCTCGGGGTCACGGAACCTGTTCGGCGACGATCCCGCGATCCGGACCGACGTGGCCATGACCATGACCCGAAGCGTGAAGCTGCCGACCGGGGCCCGGCTCCGCTTCGAGCACGGGTTCCAGTTCGATGCCGACTCCAGCCGCAACTACGACGGCGGCGTGGTCGAGATCAGCATCGACGGCGGGTCGTGGAAGGATGGCCGCAAGTACATGGTGCAGTCGGCCTACAACGGCACCATCACGTCGAGCCGGGGCAGCCCCATCAAGGGTCGCAAGGCGTTCGTGGGCAGCTCACGAGGCTGGGGTGCCACGCGACTCGACCTGTCGTCGCTGGCCGGCCGGAAGGTTCGGATCCGCTGCCGGCTGGCCACGGACTCGAAGGCAGGCAGCCTGGGCTGGTATATCGATGACGTCCGGATCTATCGCTGCGTGCGGGATGACACGCGCCCGACCGTGACGGTCCGCCTCGATGACGGGGCTGCGTCGACCACCGATGGCATCGTCGACCTGACCCTCGCCGCAAAGGGGACCGGCTCGAGCGTCGCACGCGTGCGCATCTCGAACAGCAGCGCCATGGCTCACGGTCGGCTCAAGTCGGCCATCGAGATGCCGTTCCGGAAGACCATCACGGACTGGTCGCTTGTCACCCGGGTGTACGGGGGCAGCGGTGGACATGGCACCCGCCCGGTCTACGTCCAGGTGCGCGACCGTGCCGGCAACTGGTCGAAGGTGGCACACGACACGATCCGCTACCGATAGGCTCGTCGGGCAAGCCCCACCGCCACCCAGTCGTCATATGACTCTGGACGCGGGACCGGTTGCCGGGTAGCATCGGGGTCCGCGTCACGGCTGGCCTGTCGGCATCTCGACGCGAGAACTCGGTGGATGTCCGCGATGGGCTTGCAACCGCCGGACGATGGGTCGCGCAGATATGCGTTCGACGCGTCGCCCCATGGGCAACATGGCACGGCAGGGCGATGGGCACGACCACGCCGCCCGGACGCTGATGCGACTTCCTCCACGGATCCCGGCCTGGCTGCCCAGGCGCCGGGTCCGCTGCCCGGTCGGCCCCGGGTCCCGCGTTCGCGGGCGTTGCCGATCGCTCGACTGGATGCCCTCCTCGAGCAGGCCTGGGAGCATCGCCTGACGATGGTCATCGCACCTGCGGGTGCCGGCAAGTCGACGCTCCTGGGTCGCTTCGCCGCTGCCGCCGCGGGGCCGGTCGCATGGTATCGGGCCGATGCCTGGGACCGCATCCCGGTGCGCATGCTGCGGCACCTGCAACAGGCGCTCCAGACCGCTGTGCCGACCCTGCCCGGTGGTTGGGAGACCGTCGAGGACGCCGTCACGGCGCTTGAGGTCGGCCTCGCGGACCGGACCCTGCTCGTGATCGACGACCTCCACACCCTCGAGTCGACGGATGCGGAACGGACGCTCGAGCGTTTCCTGGAGCGTGCCCCTTCGGGCCTCACCACGGTCGCCGCCAGCCGCGTGTGGCCGGACATGAACCTGCCCCGATTCAAGGTCGCGGGCGAGCTGATGGAGATCGGCGTCGACGACCTGCGGTTCCGGTCCTGGGAGGTGGAGCAGTTGTACCGGGAGGTCTACGGCCAGCCGCTGCCACCCGAGGAGCTCGCCTCACTCACTCGACGCATGGAAGGCTGGGCGGCAGGTCTCCAACTGTTCCATCTCGCCACGCTGGGCAAGCCACCGATGGAGCGGCGCCGGCTGCTCGACCGACTCGCGCGACCCAATTCGCGACTGACCGGCGAGTACCTGTCGCGCAACGTGGTCGCCGACCTGCCCAGGGACCTGCGCGACTTCCTGGTGGGCACCAGCGTGCTGGGCCGGCTGACGGGGCCCCTGTGCGACCGGATCCTCGATCGCGACGGCAGCGCGGCCGTGCTGCGGGACCTCGAAGCGCGCTGCCTGTTCACGTTGCCGCTCGCTGAGCCCGGTGCCTATCGATACCACGAGGTGTTCCGGCTGCATCTCCTGGGCGTGCTGGTGGACCTCGTGGGGGAGGAGGAATCACGACGTCGACACCTTCGCGCCGGCGAGTTGCTGAGCGCCGCGGGCGCGGTGCCCGAAGCCCTGGACGCGCTGTGCCGAGCCGAGGCCTGGACGGCTGTGGCGGACCTGCTTGGGCGGGACGGATATGCGCTCGCGGACGGTGCGGTCGCGTGGATGGCGGCGGTCCCGCCGACGATGCTGCGGAATGACCCGTGGCTCATCCTCGCGCGGGCACGGTCGCTCCGGTCACAGGGCCAACTTCGGGCCGCTGCAGCCGCCTACGCCGATGCCCAGACTGCCTTCGGCGATGCCGAGGGCGCCCTCACCGCCGGCCAGGAGCGGGCACCGTTGCTGCCGTGGCTCGATCCGGACCCACCACGGACGCTGCCGGGGACTGCCGCGCGAGACACACCCGCTGGTCCGTCGGCAGGCCTCCGCGCGGCGACCATCCGTGACCCACGCCGGCTCTCGTCGCGGCCCGGGCACCTGGGCACGCCGGCCGAGCGCCTGGTCGTCGGGTTGTCGGCGCTCCTTGCAGGCGAACCGGCGCGCGCTCAGGGTGTGCTGGCATCCCTGGCTGCCGACCCCGATGTCGTCGGGCTGGTCGCCATCGGCGCATCACTCGGGACCGGCGTGGCGCGCGCCCTGCAGGGCGATGCGGGCGGAGCCGCGGACATCGACGCGGGCATCGATGCGGCGGAATCGATGGGCGTCGAATGGCTGGAGCGGATCGGCCGGGCGTGCCAGACCATGGTCGGGGCCGATGCCCGGGATGCACGTCTCGTGGCGGATGCCGCGGCCGCCTCGGCAGACGCGTGGGGCGCCGCACTCGCGGGCATGCTCGCTGGCTGGTCGACGCGGGACGCATACCTTCGACCCGAGCTGCTGACCGCAGCCGCGACCGGGTTCCGCCGCCTGGGCGCCCCGGTGATGGAGGCATGGGCGCGGTCGCTGCTGGCCCTCAGCCTGGGATGCATCGATCACCCGGAAGCGGAGCAGGCGGCCTTCGCGGCCGACGCGTTGGCCCGGACCACGGGCGTGTCACCCGCCCGGGGGCTCGCGCAGTTGGCTCTCGCGTGGGTCCGGTGCGACCAGACGGGTGAGTTGGCCACGACCGCGCGTTCGGTCCTCGCCGATGCGGGCGTGGTCGCACCGCCATGGGCGGATCACGATGGTGGCAGCCTGCCGCAGACGCCGCCGGTCGATACCCCATCCGACGGGTCGTCCCTGGGGTCCACGCGAATGGCGGGACTCGTCGAGGCGCGTTGCCTCGGTCCCCTCGAGCTCATCATCGATGGCCAGCCGATCGATCTCGCGACCGCGCGTCCCCGGGTGCGATCGTTGCTTCGCCTGCTGCTCTCGGAACCGGGTGCGCCATTCCATCACGAGGTCATCGCGGAGGCGTTCTGGCCCGACGCCGAGCCGGAGATCGGTGCCCGCAACCTGCATGCGGCGATGGCCGCCCTGCGACGACTGGTCGAGCCCGGTGTCGCACGTGGCGGATTCCAGCTCGTGGTGCGGGATGGCCCGTCGTACCGGTTCGTCGTCGCTGACGGCAGTCGCATCGACGTGGTGCGGTTCGATGACTCCGTCGCGGCCGCGCGCCGGGCCCTGGCCGCAGGCGATGCCCAGCAGGCGGAGGCCGCCTGGCGCCAGGCAATGGCGATGTACCGCGGGGATCTGCTCGTCGACGAAGGGCCTGCGACGTGGTTGGAAGAGCCGCGAGAGCGGCGCAGGCAGCATGCGGTCGAGGCTGCCGAGGCCGTCGCTCGTGCCTGCCTCGAGCGTGGGGACCTGGCCGACGCCGCGCGCCTGTGCACGCAGGGACTGCGCATCGACCGGTATCACGACCCGCTCTGGCGGCTGCTCATCGCGGTCCGCGAGCAGGCGGGGGACTCCGGGGCGGCCCATCGCGCCCGCCAGGGATACGACAGGGTGCTCGTCGAACTGGGTGTCACTGCCGCGACCTGATCGGCGCCGGGACCTGCTGGGCGCGCCGGAGCGGCTACCGGATCGCCTTGAACTCCAGCTCCCGGATGGCCACGGGCTCCCCGTCGGGGCCCGTGCTGTCGGTGACCACCAGCTTCAGGTCGGACACGTTCGACAGGTCGATCCGCTGGGATTGGGGGTCGCGCCCATCCACCAGTGGCAGCTTCGTGTGAGCGGTGCCGTTGACGACCATGTCCAGGGCCAGCGGCCGCCGCAGCAGCGCGAAGTCGTCGCCGGTCGCGCCGCCGGTGACGATGATGTTGCCGAGGTCGACGGCCGGGTCGAAGTGGAGCGTCAACGACGGTTTGGTGCCACCCGCCTGCCAGTACGTGGCGGTGTTGTCGTCGATGGCGTCGAAGGCCTTGCCCGTGGCCACCGGCACCACGCTGTACAGGTCTGGCAGGAACTGACGTCGCAGTTGGGTGATGGTCCTGTTGACCGACTGCTGGACGTCCGGCACCACGAAGTAGCTACCGATGGCACCCATGATGACCACCACCACCGCGAGCGGCAGGACGCGCCCGAGCAGGGAGGACACGGATGTCCGGGGGTCGGACATCGAGGGCGGCCGCGCACCGGCCTCCAAGGCCGTCTGGCTGCGTCGGAACAGGCGTCGATACCAGGGCACCCGGACCGCCGTCGCGACCACCGCCAGCTCCAGGCTGTTGCCGCACTTGCGACAGAACTTGCGCGCCGGATCGTTGCCCGTGCCGCAACTGGGGCAGATCCGGTCACCGGGCTTGACCTGCGGTTCTTCGACGCGAGCCGGTTGCTGGGGTCGTGGCCGTGCCGGCCCCGCCGCCA
>JBBSOS010000033.1:0-13268 GCA_038259505.1 Candidatus Limnocylindrales bacterium
AAGGGGCGCCGTGTCTGGAGCGTCCCGGCCGTGGATCGACAGCGGGGCGCCGTGTCTGGAGCGTCCCGGCCGTGGATCGATGGCCGGTCGGGCATGCTGTCGGGCCATGCTGTCGATCGACCGCTGGCCGGTCGTTGTGACGAACGACCACTGGGCTGAGACCGATCCTTCGTCGATCGGACCGCAGCGGGGGCCGATCGGCATCGGTACCAGGCTGGCACGGCTTGCGGAGGCGAGCGGTTCGTCGTGTTGACCGCTCCGCGGTCGATCGACCGGCGGCGACACTGGCGCCTCGAGCTTCGGTCGCAGGCCGTGACGGGCGGGCGGGCCCCGGCTACTTGAGCAATAGCTTGCCCAGTCGGCGGGACGTGATGTACACGCCGATGGCGCCCATGACCAGCAGGTAGGCCACGTCGAACAGCATCGCCGGGTCGACCTGACCGGTCGTCAGGCCCCGGAGCAGGTGCACCCCGCGGTACAGGGGTGTGATCTCCACGAACGTACGTAGTGGCTCCTGGTACGTCGTGATGGGGAAGAACGTGGCGCTGAACAGGAACAGTGGCAGGGTGATGACGAACACCATGTCGAAGTCCTGCCAGCTGCGCACGAACGTGGTCGCGGCGGTGCCCATGCCCGCGGCCGCGAAGCCGACAAGCACCGATGCCGGCACCGCAAGCAACGCCAGCGGCGTCGTCACGAGACCCAGTGCGGCCATCACGATGATGAACCCGATGGCGTAGATGAGGCCACGGGTGAGCGCCCAGGTGATCTCGCCGATGGCCACGTCCGGGACGTCCATGGGGGTGGACAGCATCGCATCGTAGGTGCGCGCGTACTTGAGCTTGTAGAACAGGTTGAAGGTCGAGTCGTAGATGGCGCCATTCATGGCCGATGTCGCGAGCAACGCGGGCGCCACGAACGCGGCGTAGCTGATGCCGTCGACATCGCCGAGCACCCTGCCCAAGCCAAAGCCGATCCCCAACAGGTAGAACACCGGCTCGAAGAAGCCCGACAGGATGACCAGCCAGGTTCTTCGATAGACCATCACGTTGCGTTCCAGCACGCGGACCGCACGACGACCGCCCATGGGCATCGGGATGGGAACGCTGCGACCTGCCACGGTCATGGCTACTGCACCAGCCGGCGCGGGAACGTTCGCAGGGCGACCATGAGACCCAGGGCACAGTAGCCCACCAGGACCGCCATGTTGGCGATCGCGAGGGGTGCGTCGATGCCGCCGACGGCGATGCCGCGTGCGAGCGACACGCCATTCCAGAGTGGCGTCGCATACGCGATGGGCTGCAGGAAGACGGGTAGCTCGGTCACCGGGAAGAAGACGCCACTGAAGATGAACAGGGGCGTGATGATGAACCGGTTGATGGCCGGGACGCTGCTGTCGCCACGCCGGGTCACGGTGAACGCCATGATGGGCAGCGCGAAGGCGAGGCCCGTGAGGATCGAGACGGGCAGCATCGCGATGCCCCGCAGGACATCGGTGGCGCCGAAGATGACCATCACGATCACGAATGCGACGCTCACGATGGCCAGCCGGACGACCATCCAGAGTGACATCCCGGCGACCACGTTGGCCGCCGCGATGGGCGTCGAGATCATCGCCTGAAACGTCCGGTTCCACGTGATCGCGGACATGATGGGATACATGGCCTCGCCGGCGGCCGTCTGCATCGCCTGTGACACGAGCAGACCGGGTGCCAGGAACACCAGGTAGGGCACGCCGCCCATGCCTCCCGAGGCGGACTGGTCCACGAACGTGCCGAGCCCGAGACCCATCGCCAGCAGGAACATGACCGGCGCCAGGAACGTGGTGAACAACCCGCCTCGCCAGGTCCGTCGGTAGACCAGGAGCTGGTGCTCGAGCACCCGGACCGCCTGCGTCACGGCGTCACGGTCTCACTCGACGAGGGTGCGGCCGGTCAGGCGCAGGAAGACATCTTCCAGGGTGCTGCGCCTGACCAGCACCTGCTCCGGCCGCAGGCCACGTTCGTGGACGGCGACGGCCGCAGCGTCGCCGTCGGCGGTATACAGCAGTAGCCGATCGGGCAGGTGCTCGACCCGGTCGGCGAGACCGTCGAGACGGTCACCCAAATCTGCCAAGTCGTCCTGTCGGAGCCGCAGTTCGAGCACCTCACGCGTGGCGTACCGCTCGATGAGCCCCCGGGGCGATCCCTCCGCCACGATCTGGGCGTGATCCATGACCACGAGGCGGTCACATAGCTGTTCTGCCTCGTCCATGTAGTGGGTAGTCAGGATCAGCGACACGCCCTGCTGCTTGAGCCGATACAGGCGATCCCACAGCAGGTGCCGCGCCTGGGGGTCAAGGCCCGTGGTGGGCTCATCGAGGAGCATCAGCTCGGGCTGGTTGATGAGCCCACGAGCGATGACCAGCCGGCGTTTCATGCCGCCTGACAGCGGCTCGACCTGGTCCCTGGCGCGCTCGGTCAGTTGGACGAAGTCCAGGAGCTCCTTCGCCCGTTTCCGCGCCTCGCGATACGGGAGGTCGAAGTACCGGCCATAGATGATGAGGTTCTCCTCGACGGTCAGCTCCATGTCCAGGCTGTCCTGCTGGGGCACGACACCGAGCCGGGAGCGGATGCGTGGGCCGTCGGTTGCGGGGTCCATGCCCAGCACCCGCAGCGTGCCGTCACTGACCGGCGAGACGCAGCCGACCATGCGCATGGTCGTGGTCTTGCCCGCGCCATTGGGGCCCAGGAACCCGAACGATTCGCCCGGCGCGACCTCGAAGTCGATGCCATCCACCGCCGTCGAGGTGCCGAATCGCTTGGTCAATCCGCGCGCGAGGACCAGGGACTCGGACGACTGGGTGGACACCGGCAGCATGGTACCGCGTGCCAGCCGGTGGACCGGGCCGTGCCCGTGGCCCGTGGCCCGTGGCCCGTGGCCCGCGCACGTTCGGGTGGCTCGGCGCAAACGGCCCTCCGGAGGCCGAGGCGTTTCTGTCACGTAGTCATCCACGGACTGGCCGACTCGGGTACGGGAGCCTCCTGGCTGGGTGTCACGCTCAGGGCTCGCTGCGGTTGGCGCCACCGCGACCGCTCGCTGACTGATCGGCAGGATCGGTCCGGGATCCGTCGACTTCGAGTCCTCGGGTGACTGATCGTCAGGATCTGCGTCGGCGACACCTGTCGCGAGCGTGCAATGGGCGGACAGGAGATCATGGAGGCGGATCCATGCCAGTTTCGTCACACTTGATGAGCCGCCCAGGACGCGACGGTCGACACGAAGGAGCCACACATGTTCGCTGCAAGCAAGGCCTTCTCGGGATTCGCGGTCAAGGATATCGAAGCCGCCAGGTCGTTCTACGGGGCCACGCTCGGCCTCGAGGTCAAGGACTACCCCATGGGGAACCTCGGGATCCGCCTGGGCAGCGGCACCACGGTTCTGGTGTATCCCAAGCCCGACTTCGTGCCTGCGACCTATACCATCCTCAACTTCCCGGTCGCGGATGTCGAAGGTGCCGTGGACCAGTTGACCGCGGCCGGGGTCCAGATGGAGCACTATCCGGGGTTCGGGCAGGACGAGAAGGGCATCTCGCGAGGCCAGGGACCGACCATCGCCTGGTTCGCTGACCCCTCGGGCAACATCCTCGCGGTCCTGGACGAGGCTCCCTAGCCTGCAGCGCAGGCTCCCTGACCCTGCGCTGCGCCCTGTCTCGGATCCAGGACCTGGTGACGTTCCGGTCGCCCGCGCGTCGAAGGTCCATGTCGCCGTACAGGCTCGCCGCCTGGATCGTTGCCGCGCTCACCTCGGTCGCGGTTTTGACTGGGTGCGTCATCGTTGGCCACGGACGCGAGGTCATCGCGCAGCTCGGCCACGTCACCATCCCGTCCCCGTCACCGGTCGCTTCCGCCCGGACCATACGCAGTCCGGTCGACCCTGCGGTCATCCCGTTTCGGTATACATGCTCAGGGGTCGAGACGTTCCAGGCCGACGACCTCGCCGGATCGCGGATCGATGTCGCGACACTCGGATCGCTGGATGAGTTCACCCAGTCGGAACTCGCCACGCTCGCGCCGGGCAGCGGCTGGCGGCTGGTCTCGGACACACCGACGAACCGCCTCCTCGTCCAGGTGGTCGATCCGATCCACATGACCTACGTCCGCCTCGAACTCCGGGAAGGCAGCGGAGGGCCGACGGGTCGCGTCTGGGCATACGCGGGGTCGGGTGACTGCGAGCCGCGGGCCCTGTTCCACCGACCGGGCGGCGTCGGCGGGTTCCTGCGACTCGATCCAGCGGCGGCCGTCCCCGGACGCGAGGCACGCACGCTCCACCTGATCGTGAACTACCTGCGCGGATGTCCGTCCGCGGTACGGATCATGGGTCGACCACGGGTCGTGATGACCCCTGACGCGGTCCTCGTCGGGGTGCCGGTCCGGGCGAGGGTGAACAGCGATGTGTGTCATGTCGGCGAGCCGGTCCCCATCACGGTCCATCTCACCCGTCCGCTGGGCGACCGGACGCTCTACGACGCGTCGACGCTACCGATCCGGCGCCTCCGGCTGCCCTGAGACGAACGAGGACCCGGGTCCCGGACCCGGGTCCTCGTTGCATATCCACTCCAGCGGCCCGGTGCCAAGCGGCACCGCCGAGGGTCACACTTCCTTGTACTCGCCCTCGACCGCCTCGTCCTCGGGTGCCGCGTCAGGACCGGCACCGTTGGTCGAGCCCGCGGCCGCTTCGTAGGCGGCCGTGCCGACCTTCTGGAGTGCCGTGGCCAACTCCTCGGTACGGCTCCGGATGGCGTCCAGATCCGTCCCCGAGAGTGCCTCGCGCAGCGCCTCCGTCTTCTGCTCCACGTCCGCCTTGTCGGCCGAGGCGACCTTGTCGCCCAGGTCACGCAGCGTCCGCTCGGCCTGGAACGCGAGGGCGTCGGCCTGGTTGCGGATCTCCACCTCGTCGCGACGCTGCCGGTCCTCGGCCGCGTGCTCCTTGGCGTCGTTGACCATCTTGTCGACGTCTTCCTTGGACAGCATCGAGGACGCCGTCACCCGGACCTGCTTCTCCTTGGCGGTCGCGCGATCCTTGGCCCGTACGTCGAGGATGCCGTTGGCGTCGATATCGAAGGTCACCTCGACCTGGGGCACACCCCTGGCCGCCGGTGGGATGCCATCGAGGATGAACTTGCCGAGCGTCTTGTTGTCGGCCGCCATCTCGCGCTCGCCCTGGAGGATGTGGATCTCCACCTGGGGCTGGTTGTCGCTGGCGGTCGAGAACACCTGGCTCTTGGAGGTCGGGATGGTGGTGTTGCGATCGATGAGGCGCGACATCACGCCGCCGAGCGTCTCGATGCCCAGGGACAGGGGCGTCACGTCCAAAAGCAGGACGTCCTTGACCTCGCCTGCCAGGACACCCGCTTGGATGGCGGCACCCACGGCGACCACCTCATCGGGGTTGACGCCCTTGTGCGGTTCCTTGCCGCCGAACTGCTTCTTGACGGCCTCGACGACAGCGGGCATCCGGGTCATGCCGCCGACGAGGATGACCTCGTCGATATCCGACGGCTTGAGACCGGCGTCCTTGAGCGCCGCCGTCACGGGTGCTGCGGTGCGCTTGATGAGGTCCGCGACCAGGTCCTCGAGCTTGGCCCGGGTGAGCGTCACCACGAGGTGCTTGGGGCCCGTCGCATCAGCCGTGATGTACGGCAGGTTGATCTCCGTCTGGGTCGCCGAGGACAGCTCGATCTTGGCCCGCTCGGCCGACTCCTTGAGCCGCTGGAGGGCCTGCTGGTCCTTGGACAGGTCCATGCCCTGGTCGCGCTTGAACTCCGCCAGCAGCCACTCGATGATGCGCTGGTCGAAATCGTCGCCACCGAGGTGCGTGTCGCCGTTGGTGGCCTTCACCTCGAACACGCCGTCGCCCAGCTCCAGGATGGAGATGTCGAAGGTGCCGCCACCAAGGTCATAGACCGCGATCTGCTCGTCCTTCTGCTTGTCCAGGCCATAGGCCAGCGACGACGCGGTCGGCTCATTGATGATGCGCTTGACATCCAGACCCGCGATGCGACCGGCGTCCTTGGTCGCCTGCCGCTGGGTGTCGTCGAAGTAGGCGGGCACCGTGATGACCGCTTCGGTGACCTTTTCGCCGAGGTATGCCTCCGCGTCCGTCTTGAGCTTCTGGAGGATCATCGCGGAGATCTCGGGCGGGGTATAGCTCTTGCCGTCCGACACGACGACCTTGATGCCGTCGTTCTTGCTGTCCTTCTCGACGGTGTAGGGCACGAGCTCCCGCGACCGCTGGACCTCGGGATCGTCCCATCGACGACCCATGAAGCGCTTGATGGAGTAGACGGTGTTGGTCGGGTTGGTGATGGCCTGACGCTTGGCGATCTGACCGACCAGCCGCTCGCCCGCCTTGCTGAATGCGACCACGGACGGGATGGTCCGACCGCCCTCCGCGCTGGGGATGACGACGGGCTCGCCGCCCTCCATGACGGCGACCACGGAGTTCGTGGTGCCAAGGTCGATACCGATGATCTTGCCCATGGGTGGGTACTCTCCTGCCTGGCCGGAACGGATCCGGCGACTCGTTGTTGGGTGGTTCGAAGGCGTTGGTGTGCTAGGTGCTGGTCGAGACCACGACCAGGGCGGGTCGCAGGACCCGGTCGCGAAGCTGGTAGCCCCGCTGAAGCTCCCGCGTGACCATCCCCTCGGGGACATCATCGGTGGGCTCCATGGTCACGGCCTCATGATGGCGCGGATCGAATTCGGTCCCCACCGACTCGATGGGGGTGACGCCTTCTGCCACCAGCAATGCGCCGAGCTTGCGCTCGATAGCCGCGACGCCCTCCGCCCAGGCAGAGGCCGCCTGGTCCGGAGGCACATGCTCCAGGGCGCGCAGCAGGTCGTCACTGACGCCGAGGACCTTGCGCAGCAGGCCCTCGCTGGCGAGGCCCAGCTCCCGGAAGCGATCCTCCTCGGCGCGACGCTTGTAGTTGGCGAAGTCGGCCGCGGTTCGCTGCCACTGGGCGCGGATGCTCTCGGTCTCGGCCTCGGCGGTCTCGGCGCGTGCCTGGAGTTCGGCGAGCTGTTCGAACAGCGCGTCATAAGCGCTGTCCGGTGCCGCGACGCTGTCGGATACCACGACGTCGATGGTATCGAGCGCTTCGATGCGCTCCTCGGCGCGCGTCTTGCCGCGCCGTCCCCTGCTGATGGGCACGCTATCACCTGTGTCGGTCGCGGTTGGTGGCTGGATGTCGTTGGGTTCGTTCATGCGTAGAGGTGGTCCACCAGTTCATTCATGAGGCCGCTGACGTAACGGACGGTCGAGATCGCGTGGGGATATGCCATACGGGTCGGGCCGAGGACACCGACGACCCCGATGGCCCGCCCGGCATGCCCATAGGGCGCCAGGACGAGCGACACGTCGTGCATCGCCGTATGTGCGTTCTCGCTGCCGATGAACACCCGGACGCCGCCGCCCCGGCTCAGCAACGGCATCAGGTCCCCCAGATACGCGCGGTCCTGCAGCACCCCGAAGATGCGCCGGAGCGTCTCGGAGCGCGAGAACTCGGGCGCATCCATGACATTGAGCAGGCCCTCGCTGAAGACGTCCTCGACCGCTGACGCGTCGTATTCGCGCATCAGCCGAAGGGTTCGCTCGGCGGATCGCAGCAGCAGCCGGTCGACTGGTGGCGTCGCCGACTCGAACTCGGTCAGCACCCGCTGGACGCCCGCCGCCGAACGGCCGGTCAGTCGCGCGCCGAGCTCCCTCGACAGGTCTTCCAGGATCGCGTCGTCGGGCACCTGCTCCACCGCCAGGAGCACCTGCTTGATGGGCCCCTCCGCGAGGACCACCACGAGGCTCGCCATGCGCGGCCCCGCGCTCACGACATCGATGCGTCGCACCCGACACGAGGGCGGCTTCGCGGCCGTCGCGATGCCCGCCACGTGTGTCGACGATGCCAGGGTGGCGGCGGCCAGCCGGAACCACTGCTCGCTGGCGTACTCCACCTGGCCGAACTGGTGCCTGATCATCAACTGTTCGACAGGCGCCAGGGACACGGCCTCGGTGATCGATTCGACGTACAGCCGATATCCCTTGTCGGTGGGCAGGCGTCCGGCGCTGGTGTGGGGATGATCGAGGTAGCCCTCCGCCTCCAGCTCCGCCATCACGTTTCGGACCGTCGCGGGACTGACGCCCAATCGGTACTTCGTGACCAGCGCCTGGCTGCCCACGGGTTGTGCCGTTGCGACGTATTCCTCGATGATGGCCCGCAGGATGGCCTCGGAACGGGGCTCCAGCGGACCCGGGCGATCCTTGCGACGCGCCATGGGTCCTCATTGGCTCGAGCGGCCGGGCGTATCCCGGTGGCTGGTGGGGTAGTTAGCACTCTCACGTCCCGAGTGCTAACCATCGACGGGCATCGTAGCAGTCGAGCACGCGAGTGTCAACGAACCGGACGCGCCGGGTGGGTGACGTCACCCGAACGATGGGCGGTTGGTGGCCCACCGGGACGTGCTCGAAGGACGTGCTCGAGCGATGCGTGCGCTACCGTCGCTCGATGATCCGCGTCGGTTCCATCGTCATCCGCGTCGACGAGCTGGACCGACAGACCGCGTTCTGGTCCGCGGCACTCGACTACGTGCCGCGCGAGCTCGCCAGTGACGACTTCGTCCTGTTGCGACCGAGGTCGGGCGTCGGCCCGAATGTGTCTCTCGACAAGCACGCGGCGGCGTCCCGCGTGCCACCGCGGATCCACCTCGACCTGTACGCCGATGACCAGGCGGCCGAGGTCCAGCGCCTGCTCGGCCTTGGCGCGAGGGAGGTCGCCTGGTCCAGGCGACCGGATGATGCGGACTACATCATCCTCGAGGACCCCGAAGGCAACCGGTTCTGCGTCATCGACGCAGGCTGACGCGCGAAGGGGAGTTCAGCCGGGAGCGGCCGGTCCGTCGTGCTCCCAGAGGTAGCGTCGGGGTGTCTCGCCGCTGACGTGGATGGCCGCAGCCACCTCCCGACCCACATAGCGGTAGTGCCAGGGTTCGTAGGAGTAGCATGTCTCGGCCGCCTCCCCCCTGGGATAGCTCATGACGAAGCCATACTCCCTGGCGTGGTCGTGCAGCCAGCCGCCGACCGGGGTTGCGGCGAAGTCGTCGAGCGACCAGGGCGGCGTCGGGTCATCGGCGCTTCGGAAGTCCAGCGCTGTCCCCAACTGGTGCTCCGAGTGGCCGGGTCGCGCGCTCACCTTCCGCGCCTCGGCCTCGCTGGACCGAGCGACCCACCCGGCGAACGTGGTGACCTGGTACTGGTAGCTTCGGAATGCCGACTGGACGGCCAGACCCGCGCCTGCCGCACGCGCATCGACCGCCATCGCGCGCAGGTCCTCCAGCATGACCCCCGAGACCTTGAAGCCACCGTTGAGGCCCGCCCTGGCCGTGCTCACGAGGTCATCGGGCGCGTACCGTTTGGGCAGCCGATAGATGGTGTCCACGATGAGCGTCGACCAGTCCGTGGCGGGGTCCCCAGCGACCGGCACGTCGTCATACCGGCACGCGGGCAGGGGCACCGACGCCTGGTCCGTCCCGATGGTCCCGATCGTCGAACCGACGGCCGCGATGGTCCCGGTCGGCGAACCGGCGGCCATCAAGGTCCCGTCAGGTGACGGAGGCGGCGACCCGACGCTCGACCCCGACGGGACCGCGGCGAATGCGCACCCGGTCAGCGAGACGGCGGCGACGGCCAGGATCAGGATCCCCTTCGTGGCGCCGTGCTGGTCAGGACGCCGACTCGTAGTGCCTCCAGAGATACTCCCGGGGCGTCAGGCGGCTGTCATGGATCTTGCGCGCGAGCGCCCGGCCGACGTATCGGTAGTGCCAGGGCTCGTAGCCGTAGCAGGTCGTGCTGAGCTTGCCCTTGGGGTAGCTCATCACGAACCCGTACTTCCAGGCATTCTTCTGCATCCAGGAGCCGGGCCTGCTGGTCGCCCAGTCGTGGTAGTCCCAGGGTGCCCGCTGGCTGGTCGCACTCCGGAAGTCGATGGTGGTGCCCAGTTGGTGCTCGGAGTGGCCCGGACGGGCACTGTACTTCAGCGCCCGCTTGTAGTCCGAACTGTGGACCCAACTACGGAACACAGCCTTCTGGTATGTGTAGCTGCGATACGACGAGCGTACCGCGATGCTCCTGCCTCCCTTGCGTGCGGCCCTGGCCATCGCCTTGAGGTCGTCGATGATGATGCGACGCACCTGGCCACTGCCCGCGATGTTCGCCTTCCCGACCGAGACCAGGTCCGTCGGTCGGTACGAGCTGCCCACGCGCAGACGCGTGTCGACGAGCGTCGTGCGCCACTGGCTCAGGTTCCGGAAGCGGGTCTTGATATCCCGGTAGGCGCAGGCGGGGAGCGCCCGCGTGGACGTGGTCCGTGCCGCGTCACCCGTTGTCGTGATGCCAAGTGCCGCCACGCCTGACGCCACGAGTCGAGCGGCCACGAGGCCCGCCATGACCGGGTCAGAGGCCGGGTACGGCTGCGGGGAACCGCCATCGGGTTGCGCGGCGGCGACCGGGGATGCCCCAACCAGCATCACCACGGACAGCGCGAGGAGCTTCAGGAACGGTGGGCGACGCTGCACGGCATACCTCCGGGAACGGGTTGGAGCGTTCTTCGCGCCCGAGGCGCCGATGATGCCCCAGACCGACCGGCTGTGCCAGCGAGCGCGCGGTCGACGCCGACACTCAACGGCTGCCCACGACCAGCGGTACGTCTGGGAGGAGCCGCACGAAGACCTCGTTGGAGAGCAGCCGACCCGAGTCGCTCAGCGACAAGCGGTCGTCAATGGAGCGGATGAGTCCCAAGTCGAGGCCCCAGGCGAGGGCCTGACCGACAACAGGGTCATCCAGTGCGGTCGTGGGGATGCCCTGGGTCAGTCGCAGCGCCAGGATCGTGGCCTCTGCGTGGGCGAGCCGGTCCTCGATCGTCTCGGTGCCACCCGGAGGCAGGGCGGGCGGCACATCGGCCGTCGGCAGCAGCGCATCGAGGTACCGGTCGAGCCGGGCGGCATTCCAGCGTCTTGTGCGGACGCCATCGAATGCATGGGCACCGGGTCCGACCGCCTCGATGGCATCGCGATGCCAGTAGGCCAGGTTGTGGCGGCTCTCGTGGCCAGGTCGCGCGTGGTTGGACAACTCGTACCGCGCGAGACCGGCACTTGCCAGCAGTTCCCCGGTGATGGCATCCATGGCGATTGCCCGATCGTCGTTCTGCTGGGTCCGGGCGAGCGCGCGCCACCGTCGCGCACCTGCTCGCATGGGCAGGTGATCTCCGTCCACGGTCGTCAGCCCATCCGCGTCCGGGTCCTCGAGTGTCAGCAGGTAGATGGACAGGTGGTCGGGACCCAGGCGCAGGGCATCGTCGAGGGTCGCGGCCCACGAAGCAGGGGTCTGGCCGGGGATATCCGTGAGCAGGTCCAGGCTGAGCGAGCGGAATCCAGCCCGTCGCGCCCGGCGGACGGCGTCGCGAACATCCTCTGGCGTGTGGCGCCGACCGAGCCTGGCCAGCTCCAGGGGCACGAGACTCTGGACACCGATGCTCAGGCGCGTGACACCCGCAGCCCGGAATGCGCGGAGGTCGCCCAGGTCCCGCGTGCCCGGATTGGCCTCCAGGGTGATCTCCGCCGCTCGCGCGATCCCGAAGCGGCGGGTTACGTGCTCCAGCAGCGACCCGACCTGTGCCCCACTGAGCAGCGACGGCGTGCCGCCGCCCAGATAGACGCTCCCGAGCGGCGGACGAGCGCCGATCCCGGCATCTGCCGCATCCGCCGCATCCGCCCGCAGGTCGATCTCCACATGGAGTGCCGCGACCAGTTGCGCGATCCGGTTCTGGGGCCCGGTCGCATCCCGCCCCGTGACCACGACGAAGTCGCAGTACGGGCACAGCGAGACGCAGAACGGGACGTGGAGGTACAGCCCGACCGGTGGTCGGGGACGCTCGTCAGCCGTGTGGCCGTCCGCCATCGTCAGCGCTCGCGGGTCCGGGCGGCAGTGGCTGATCCGGCGATCCTGGTGACGCATCCCAGTCGCCGGGTGGCCCTTGACCTGCCCAGTCGCCCGGTGGCCCTTGACCTGCCCAGTCGCCCGGTGGCCCTTGACCTGCCCAGTCGCCCGGTGGCCCTTGACCGTGCCATTCCCCACCGGGTGGCTGCGCCGGCGACCACTCCCCGGTGACGGGGTCCGCTACCCACGGACCGGTGCTCGGTTCGGGCCCGCTGGCCGGACCGCCAGATGGATCCCATCCCGGTGGCGGTGCGTACTGGCTGTCGGGATGGGCTGGACCGCTCATGGGCACGTTGCTCAGGCCAGCCGGCGGCACCCAGCCAGGCTGGCCATATCCGGGTCCGCCAGCGTATCCCGGGGCCGCGAATGGTGACTGTCCGGCGTATGCGGGTCCGAGACCCGGGGGCCCGGACGGCGGAGCCATCCAGGCCTGCGAGCCGGTGCCCTCGGCTGCGAGGTCCCAGCCAACGGGAGGCAACGCACGACCGGCGACCTCCTCCGGTTCCCAGCCGACCGGCCGCGCCTGACCCGAGTGACCCGTCGCGAGGAACACGCCGAACCTGGTGATGGCATGGGCGATGACGGCCGCTCCGATGCCACCCGTCTCGACCACCAGCCAACCACCCACGAGCGCGATCGCGAGGTCGATGAACAGCATCCCCTTGCTGCGGCCGCCGACCCACAGGCGCGTGGCCACCCCGTAGGCGATGGCCTGGCTGACGATGGCCACCGTTGGGCTGAATCCCTGGTTGAGCAGGACGCCCAGCAGGATGCCCCGGAACAGTGCCTCATCGATGACCGCGGTACCGACGCTGTTGAGCAGCGCTCCGGGATAGGCACCTGGCGCCGGCAGGCGGAAGCCGCCATAGCGGAACCAGGCGAACAGGAATGCCAGCACGATGCCGCCGATTCCCGCCACGAGGCCATAGATGACGGCCTGCTCCCGGTCACTGGCCATGTCCAGGTGGAGGACGGTGATGGGATGCGGATACAGCCAGTAGACGAGCAGCACCAGGGCGAGCCCGAGTCCGTACCAGCCGATGCGACGCGCCCAGCCTCGCCAACCGTTGCCCTGATCGCTGTCGTCGTACTCGGCGACCCCGAACCGCTGGGCATCCAGGCGCAGCAGGAACAGCAGGCCCATGAGCCCGATGACGAGCAGGAACTCGAGGGAATCCTTCACGACGCCACCGGCGTCCGGCGGGGGACCCTCAACCGTCGCCCGTCCGAAGGACCGCGAGGAA
>JBBSOS010000034.1:0-13075 GCA_038259505.1 Candidatus Limnocylindrales bacterium
CGCTGCGCACCCACGCGCAGTGGTTCGTCCGCGGGCACACCACCCTCCGGGATCTCCCACATCCGACGATCGAGCGTGTATCGATGCTGGGCCACCAGGGCCACCCGGTCATCGTCATCGATGGCCACGACGCCCACCGCGGCGTTGTCGAAATGGACGACGCCATAGATGCCCGACGAGCCGTCAGGTCGAAGGACCTCGTCGTGGAAGACCCGGATCCAGGCGTTCTCATATGCCACGCGTCGCGACACGCGTTGCCAGGGCCCGACGCGGACGGTCATCGGCGGTCCCGTGGCGTCGCCGCGACCGACGCGCCGGCCGCGGCCTCTGCGCCGGCCGCGCCATCAGCGGCCCCCGCGGCTGCGGCCGCTGTCGGTGACAGTGCCGTGCGACCACCATCCACGCGCCAGGTGGCACCCGTCACGTAGCTTGCCTCGGGCGACAGGAGCATCGCCACGATGCCGCTCACCTCGTCCGCGGCGCCCGCGCGGCCGAGGGGCACGTCGGGCCGCGCATCGGCGGGGAACGCCAGGGTATCGAAGGGTGTGTCGATGACGCCCGGCGCCACCACGTTCACGCGAACGCCGTCGCAGCCGCCGATGACCGCCAGCGAGCGGCACAGACCCTCGAGGCCCGCCTTGGCCGCGGCATACGCTGGGGAACGTCCGGACCCCTCGGCCGCACCCACGATGCTGCCGACCAAAACGACCGAACCGCACGCGGCGACCAGCGCGGGCCAGGCGAGCCTGACCGCATCGTAGGGTGCCGTCAGGTCGACCCGGAGCACGGTTGCCCAGTGCTCAGCGTCGTCCCAGGGACCCGATGGCGGCACGCCCGCGGCACACACCAGGCCATCGAGCCGACCGTCATGGGTCACCGCCGCGTCGATGGCCCGATCCAGGTCGGCGGGGTCAGCCGCGTCGCCCACGATGACCCGCGCTCCGGGCGGCGCATCGTCCCTGCGGACCAGGGCCGTGACGAACCATCTGTCTGCGAGGAGCCGCTCGGCCACGGCCCGCCCGATGCCCGACGACGCACCCGTCACGAGGCAGTGGCGAATGGGTGTCCGGGCGTCGATCGCAGTCATGGCTGGCCCATGCTACCGGGCCGGTGCGGCCACCGGACCGGGTGCGGTGTCGAGCGACCGTTCGTCGGCGGCAGCCACCCCGCAGCCCCGCATGCTGCGCGGTCCCGGAGCGATCACACCACGGTGTCGCAACGTTGCGGGCCGGTAGCGCGTCAGTAGCGGTTCGGTACCATCGTGGGAGATGGCCGGACGCCGGTCCGGTGTAGACTTCGGCCGATTTGGTGCTTCGCGAGCCAGCCCGCCTCCAGATCAGGCTCGGCGCTCGCGCCATCGCGGGGATCAGTGACACAGATGACGATCGAGCGGGCGGTCCAGCCCATCAACTCCTGGCACGTGGCACAACGGCAGTTCGACCGGGCGGCGGAGCGGCTCGAGCTGGATCCGGGGATGCGCCTCGTCCTCCGGGAACCGCAACGCGAGTTCAAGTGTCACTTCCCGGTCAAGATGGACGATGGCTCGGTCCGGGTGTTCACCGGCTACCGGGTGCATCACAACATCGTGCGCGGCCCCGCGAAAGGGGGTATCCGGTTCCACCAGGACGTGAACCTCGACGAGATCAAGGCGCTGGCCATGTGGATGAGCTGGAAATGCGCCGTCGTGGGTATCCCGTTCGGTGGCGGCAAGGGTGGAGTGGCGGTCGACCCCAAGCAACTGTCCAGGCGTGAGCTTGAGGGCATGACCCGCCGGTTCACGACCGAGCTGGCAGTCCTCATCGGTCCCGAGCGGGACATCCCGGCCCCGGATGTCAATACCAATGCCCAGGTCATGGCGTGGATGATGGACACCTACTCGATGCACGCCGGTCACACGGTGCCCGGTGTGGTGACCGGCAAGCCCGTCTCTCTGGGCGGCTCGGAGGGTCGCGCAGAGGCCACCGCGAGAGGTGCGGTCTACTGCATCGAATCGGCGGCCTCGCATCTCGGCGTGCGGATCGCGGACAGTCGCGTCGTGATCCAGGGCTTCGGCAATGCCGGTGCGACGTCAGCCGTGCTGCTGGCGCAGTTGGGCGCTCGCATCGTGGCCGTCTCCGACTCGTCCGGTGGCATCAGCGATCCGCGGGGCCTCGACGTCAAGGGGGTCCAGACGTGGAAGGCGGAGCACGGGACGGTCCAAGGGCTCCCGGGAGCATCGGACATCTCGAACGCGGACCTCCTGGAGCTCGATTGCGACATCCTGGTACCCGCCGCGATGGAGAATCAGATCACGGCCAGCAATGCGCCCCGTGTCAAGGCCCGCATCATCGCCGAGGCCGCCAACGGGCCCACCACGCCGGACGCGGACGACATCCTTGCCGCGCGGGACGTGTTCCTCATCCCCGACATCCTGTGCAACGCAGGCGGGGTCACGGTCTCCTACTTCGAATGGGTGCAGGACCTCAACCGCGACCACTGGACCGAGTCGGTGGTCAACGCGAAGCTCAAGGAGATCATGGACCGCTCGTTCGGTGAGGTCCTGTCGATGTCGCGCCGTGAGGACTGCGACATGCGTACCGCCGCGTACCTGCTGGCCGTCGACCGCGTGGCGAGCGCCACGGCGCTGCGAGGCCTGTACCCCTGAGCCAGGCAGGTCGGAGGCGCCGCCGAGCGGCTCCCCCGCCATGCCCGCTGACCGGGTGATCGGACCAACGGCGGTGGCCGTTCGCGCCCTGCGGGTGCCCTCGACCGCCACATGACCCGCTGAAGGGGCGATCTGCCCGCTGACCGGGTCGATCCCGCTGGATACCGACGTCCTGGGCCCGCCGGACCACCCACCGCGGCTTGCCGACGGCCTGATCAGCCGCTACGCGGGTCGTCCACCTGCTGAGCCCGCTCGCCTTCGGCCGGGCCCGGGCAGATCGCCGGGCCAGGGCACATGGCCACGCTCGCGCACGGCTCGTGTGACGTTGCTTGTCAGGCCGACCCCGGTCACTATCGGTGTCGTGACGGAGGTGCAGCAGCCGCGATCCAAGGCGCTGGTCGACGGTCGCGAGGCGTTCGACCGTCAGGACTGGGCGGTCGCCTATGCCCTGCTCGCCGCAGCAGGTGCATCCGAACCGCTCGATGCCGTCGATCTCGAGCGATTCGCGGTGGTCGCCCAACTGCTGGCCCGTGACGATGACGGGCTGTCGGTGTGGGAGCAGGCGCATCACGCAGCCTTGGCCCAAGGCGACGTCCCCCGGGCGATCCGGTGTGCCTTCTGGCTGACGCTCGGCTCGATGAACCGGGGACAGGCTGCGCGCGGCGCCGGCTGGCTGGCGCGCGGCACCCGCCTCCTGGAGAGCAACGACCTCGATCGAGTCGAGCGAGGGTACATGCTCGTCATCACGGCCCTACGGAGCCTCGACGCGGGCGACGCCGATCAGGCGATGGTCATGTTCAGCAGGGCCGTCGAGATCGCGGATCGCTTCGAAGATGCCGACCTGGCCGCCCTCGCGCGATTGGGCCGTGGTCAGTCATCCATCGGTTCTGGTGATGTCCCGGGCGGTCTGCCGCTGCTCGATGAGGTGATGGTGGCAGTGACTGCAGGTGAGGTATCGCCCCTGGTCGTCGGCATCGTCTACTGCGGCGTCATCGAGTCCTGTCACAAGATCTGCGACCTCGAGCGTGCATCGGAATGGACGGCAGCACTGACAAGGTGGTGCGCCTCCAATCGCGACGTGGTCCCGTTCAAGGGCGAATGCCTCGTGTACCGCTCCGAGATCATGCGTTTCCAGGGGGTATGGCAGGACGCCATGGACGCAGCTGAACAGGCTCGCGACTCGCTCGTCCAATCCCCAGCCACGCCGGCGTTCGGCGCTGCGCTGTATCAGATCGCGGAGCTCCACCGATTGAGAGGAGGGTTCACCCTCGCCGAGGCGGGGTATCGCCGCGCGCACCAGCACGGTCATGGTCCGCAGCCGGGTCTCGCGCTGCTCCGGTTGGCGCAGGGCAGGCTGGACGCGGCCTCGACGGCTCTCCGCGGGAGCCCAGGCGATGTCAGTGGTCCGACCGAGCGGAGCAGGCTGCTGCCTGCATGCGTGGAGATCGAGTTGGCCACGGACAACGTCGCGGCGGCCCGTTCCCACGCCGATGAGCTCTCCGTCCTCGCGTCGGAGAGCGCCGTGCCATTGCAGCGCGCGAACGCCTGCTACGCCCTCGGCACGGTCCTGATGGCGGAAGGGGAGCCGCTGGCCGCCCTGGGGCCTCTTCGTGAAGCCCGGGCAGTCTGGCAGCAGAATGAGGTGCCATATGAGGTCGCCCGCGCCCGGGTGCAGATCGGGATGGCCTGCCGAGCCCTCGATGATGAGGACGCCGCGACTATGGAGTTCGACGCTGCGCTTCAGGTCTTCCGCGAGCTCGGTGCGACGCCAGACCTCGCACGACTCGCGCGCATGGCTGGTGCGGCCCAGACGCGTATCGCAATCGGGTTGACCAGACGCGAGATCGAGGTCCTGCACCTCATCGCGGACGGCAAGAGCAACCGGGCGATCGCTACTGACCTGGTGATCAGCGACAAGACGGTCGCGCGGCATGTGAGCAACATCCTCATGAAGCTGGACGTGCCGTCGCGCTCGGCGGCGACAGCGTACGCATATCGAAACGCGCTCCTTGAGCGGGGCTGACTCCACAGGATCACTCATGCGCCAGTCGGTCGTGATTGGTGCATCTGGCCGACGCGCTCGCCCCGCGCTCCGAACATGCTGACCGCGTGGACGTGACCGCGGATCGAGGGGAGCCGACGACATGGATACCAGGCCACAGAGTGCGACCGGAGACGTGACATCGCGGTCCGGTGCCAGCGAAGGATCGGGAACCTCGAGGCAGCGGTTCCAGGCCGCGCAACGGCGCGTTCTGGACCGCTACGGCATCCATGCAACATCGCGATACGTCGACGTCCCGGTGATCGGCGGTCGTGCCCATGTCCTGGAGGCCGGTGAGGGGCCGCCATTGGTGATGGTCATCGGAGGCATCATCCCTGCCGTGATGTGGGCGCCGCTGATGCAGCGCCTCGACGGCCACCACGTGTACGCGATGGACCTGCCCGGCTTCGGACTGACCGGTCCGACGAACTACCAGGCGGGGACGATGCGGCCGGTCGTGACGGAGTTCCTGGCCCAGGTGCTCGATGGTCTCGGCGTGGCGCGAAGCCGGTTCATCACGAACTCGCAGGGTTCGCTGTGGACGACGTGGCTGTCGCTGGACCAACCGGATCGGGTCGTGGCACAGGTCCAGATCGGCTGTCCGGCGCACATCCTCGGCACCACGGCTCCACTGCCGATGCGCCTGATGTCGATTCCGGGGCTCGGTCGTCTGCTGCTGAACCTGCAGCCACCGTCGGCGGGACAGGTCGAGCAGGTCGCTCGCATGGTCGGAGAGGACCTGTCTGAGCTGCCCGAACTTCGGGACGTGCTGCTGGCATGTGAACGTCTGCCGGACTACGGCGACAGCCTGCTTGCCCTGATGCAGGCGGTCATGCATCTTGGCCGAGCCAGGACCCAGATCGCGATGATGGGTGACGAGTTGACCCGGGTCCGCCATCCGGTGCAGATGATCTGGGGGGCGGACGACCCCTTCGGTTCGCCAGCGGTCGCTCGACGAGCTGTCGCCTTGATTCCCGACGCTGAACTGCATGTGGTCGCAGGTGGACACGCGCCCTGGTTCCGGTACGCGGAGAACGTAGCCGCACTCGTGCACCAGTTCTTCGATCGCAGCCCGCCGACCGGGCGCAACGGCGCGTGATCGACATCATTCTGGTGGCTCGTGCAGCATCGATCGGTCGCGCTCACCTGGCGAACCGCGCGCAGACGCCCGTCTTGGTGCGTGGCTGCCCGCCGGGCCCGTATCCCGGATAGGTCGCCCGCTGACCGGGTAGTCGGACCAACAGCGGTCATCGTTCGCTCCGTGTGGGTGCTCTCGACCGCGACATGACCCGCTGAACGGGCCATCTGCTCGCCGACCGGGTCGATCCCGCTGGATATCGATGTCCTGGGCCCGCCTGACCACCCACCCAGCGTCCCGACGGCCCGATCACCCGCTACGCCGGTCGTCAACCTTCCGCGCCGGGTGCCGAGTAGCATCAGGATGGTGACGAGTGATGTGCCCGAGAGGCTCGCGGCGGCCGCTCGGGCGATGAAGGCGGGCGACTGGTCAGCGGCGAAGCACGCGTTCGAGACCGTCCTTGAGCAGCATGAATCGCCCGAGGCGCTAGCGGGGCTTGGTGACGCCCTGTGGTGGCTCGGCGAGACCGAGAACGCCATCCGTCATCAGGAACGGGCATATGCTGCATTCCGCCGCCGTTCCGACCCGGCGCGAGCTGGGCTCGCAGCGATCGCCCTCTACTTCCTGTTCCGGGTCAGCCTTGGCAACACGGCGGCCTCGCGTGGCTGGCTCGGCCGAGCTGCTCGCTTGGTCGACGACTCGCATCTCGAACGGCTGACCGGCTGGATCATGCTGCTTCGGGCTCACGACACGGACGACCCATCCGCCGCCGAGGTATGGGCCCGCCAGGCAGGGGAGATGGCACTCAGGTTCGACGACCCGGACCTCGAACTGTGCGCCCTGAGCCAAGTGGGCGCGGCATTGGTCCAGATGGGACGTGTCGTCGAGGGCGAAGCGTTGCTCGATGAGGCCATGGCGGCGTCATTGGGTGGCGAGGGCGAACGCCTCGAAACGGTCGTGTACACAAGTTGCAACATGATCAGCGCCTGTAGCGAGATCGCCGAGGTCGGTCGCGCGACCCAGTGGATCCACGCAGCGGACGGGTTCATCCGGCGCTACGGCAGCCTTCATCTGTTCGCGACGTGCAGGAGTTCGTACGCACGAGTGCTGTTCGCGACTGGGGACTGGGCCGGCGCCCAGCGGGAGCTCGACGCCGCACTGCGGATCGGAGACTCGGCCGAACGGGCACTCCACGGCGAAGCGCTGGCGACCCTGGCTGAGGTGCGCCTTGCCCAGGGGCACCCCGAGGAAGCCGAGCGCCTCCTCGAGGGCTTCGAGGACCACTTCACGAGCAACCTGGTCCTTGCTTCCATACGTCTGGCACAGGGCGATCCGGATGCAGCACGACGGATCGCTCGGCGACGCTTGAACGAGATCGACAGCCATCGGGGCCCGCGGACGGGGTCCTACCGTCCAGGTGCGGCGCGATCGGTCGAGGCCGCCGCCCTGTGGGAGTTACTCGCCGCGGTCGAGATAGTTGCCGGCAGCCCGAAGCAGGCCCTCGTCGCGGCTCGGCGTCTGGAGGCGCTTGCCCGGACTTCCGCCTCGGATCTCATCTCGGCCCGGTCGATGCGAACGGTGGGCTTGGCTCTCGCGAATGACCCGTCGTACTCGCCCCGCACGCACGGTGACGCGCGTGCATACGTGGAGAAGGCGCTGGAGCTCTTCGCTCACCTCGGGATGCCCTTCGAGATGGCCCGCTCGCATCTGTTGTTGGCGCGGATCATCGCCGTCGAGCACCGCGCCGAGGCGATCGCGGAGGCAGGGTCGGCCCTCAGTCAGTTCGTCAGCCTCGGTGCCGTGCCCGGATCGGACGAGGCCGTCGCATTGCTCCGGTCGCTGGGCGCGAACGCTGCCCGCCACGCGCCTCGTGGCACAGGGCACCTGACGAGACGCGAGGGCGAGGTGCTCGAGCTCCTCGGAGAGGGGTTGTCCAACCGGCAGATCGCCGATCGCCTATTCGTCACGCGCAAGACTGTCGAGCATCACGTCGCGAATGTGCTTGCAAAGCTGTCCCTGCGCAGCCGGTCCGAGGCGACTGCGTACGCCGTCCGTCACCAGGCGCGCGATCTGACCCTCGAATAGGGGTTTTTGCCGATGCACGGACCCAGCCGAGTGGGCAATGGTGGGCAGCGACCAAGATCCGTGAGTCAACGACTTGCTGTCAACGACCTGCTGGCGACGAGCCACAAGCGACGAGGGGAAGTTCGAAAGGGGGACGACCACATGTTGAGCACGACGTTGGACCAACGAATCGTCGCACTCGACCAGCGGCTGCGCGGCGACGCCAGCGGCCCGGCAGATCCGCGATACGACGCCCTGCGCCGCGTCGACAACGCGGTCTTCGATGCACATCCGGCCGTCATCGCCCGCTGTCTCGATGCGGGTGATGTGAACGAGGCGCTGCGGTTCGCGACCGGTGAGGGCCTCGACGTGGCGATCCGAGGCGGCGGCCACAGCCTTGCTGGGTTCGGTTCGGTCAATGGCGGTCTGGTCGTGGACCTGTCATCGATGCGTCGTGTCCAGGTCGATCCTGCCGCGCGGACCGCACGAGTCGCAGGCGGGGCCACGGCAGCCGACCTCGATCGAGCCACGCAGCCGTTCGGCCTGGCTACGCCATCGGCGACCGTGTCGAGTGTCGGTGTGGCCGGCTTCACACTCGGTGGTGGCCTCGGCTACCTCAACCGCGCCCACGGCTTGGCGGTCGATAACCTCGTCGGAGCGACCCTCGTGCTTGCAGACGGCGCCGTCGTCGAGACCAGCGAGGAGCGCGAGCCGGAGTTGCTGTGGGCCTTGCGCGGCGGGGGCGGCAATTTCGGTGTCGTGACCGAGATGGTGTTCCGGCTGCACGCTGTCAGCATCGTCAACGGGGGCCCCATGATCTGGGCGCTCGATGCGACCGAGCAGATCGTCGACCTCTATCGGGACTGGCTGCCGCAGCAGCCCGATGACATCTATGCGTTCCTCGCCATCCTGACGGTGCCTCCTGTCGACCCCTTCCCGGAGCCCTTTCGGCTGCGCAAGGCCTGCGCCCTCATGTGGTGCAACACCGCGCCGGCCGAGCGTTCCAGCGCGGCCATGGACACCTTCCGGGCGGGGGTACCGCCGATGCTCGATGGTGTTGGTGAGCTCCCATACGCGGCGCTGCAAGCGTCGTTCGACTCGCTCGCGAAGCCAGGCCTGAGGGGATACAGCGACGGCCTGGTGATCGATCGCCTCCCGGAGGGGGCCGGACGGGCCTACCGGCATCACGGGGAGGCGATGCCCACTCCGCTCAGTCAGACCCACGTGTACCCCATCGACGGAGCGGCGGGACGTCCGGCAATGGATGCGACCGCGTGGCCGTGGCGCGATGCGACCTTCGTCCAGATGATCACCGGGCTCGGCGAAGACCGCGATGAAGATGCCGTGCTCGCAAGATGGGTCACTGGCTTCTCCGACGATCTGCGTGGTTGGGCTCGCGACGGCACATATTCCAACTTCCTGATGGATCACGGCCGCGAAGTGGCTCGCGCAGCGTACGGAACGAACTATGGACGATTGGCGGACCTGAAGCGGCGTTACGACCCGGGTAACGTCTTCCACGTGAACCAGAACATCGAACCGGTCGCGGTCTGACGACCGGACCGTCGGTCGGGCGGCCCGGTCCGGCCTCTGCCACACGAGTCGCGCCAGAGACTGATCTTGCGCCCCTCGAGACCGACGGAGCGCCTCGCGGTTGGCCATCGCGGTCAGCGCACGCCGGTCGCGATCAGAGCCGGTGCGTCGAAGGCGATCCTGCCTTCCGAGTCCGCGAAACGGGCCAGGCGGACATGCGCCTCCGCCAGGAGACGCTGGTATTGGACGTCATCGATGGCGTCGGCCAGTGTCCAGCCTCGGACGTCGGTGCGCACCCAGTCGTCGATCGAGTCGAAGCGTGCCGTTCCAGGCGCCTGTTCGACCCGGACATCTGCGAACGCAGGCTCCAGCATGGCCCTCATGGCGTCGGCATCCCCGAGCTGGTACGGGGATGCGAGTGCGTCCGCCGCGTCCGCTCCGAACAGGTCATCCAGCAGCTCGACCACCGCAGCATAGCCGGGCGTCGCGGCGAGTGATGCCCAGACCGCAAGGGCGATCGTGCCACCGGGTCGGGTGACGCGCGCGAACTCCGAGATGGCCATCGGTCGGTCGCTGAAGAACATGATCGCGAACTGGCTGACCATCCGGTCGAACTGGCCGTCGCTGAATGGCAGCGCCTCGGCCGCCCCCTGGGTCCAGGAGACCGGCTCGGGCGCTCGGCGTGCCACTGCCAGCATGCCCTCATTGGGGTCGACACCGGTGACCGCGCCCGACGGACCGACGCGGCGGGCCGCGGCCCGGGCCAGAACACCGGTCCCGCAGCCGACATCGAGCACTCGATCACCGACCTGCACGCTCCCAGCGTCGAGGACGTGCCCAGGCCACTGATCGAACAGGGCCGGCAGGAAGAACGCCTCGTAGATCTCCGCCGCGTCGGCAGTCACCTGACCGTGAGTCGCGTCACTCATGTCGGAAGGATGCACTCGGCAGGGCTATCAAGCCAGACCCTATGTTCGAACCGGTGCCCGCCACGGCCGACTGGCTCGACGGCCCGCCATCGGGACCCGACCACGGGGCGCGTTCCTCGGGTCCGGTGCGCTCGACTGCTACCATCCGGCGCGATGCTCGACCACGAAGAACAGTTCCTGTTCAAGGAGGAGATCCTGCACCTGGCGACCGCGCTTGGTGGCGATGGCGGCATGCTCGACAACGTCGAGGACCTGCTGACCGACGTCATCACCAGTCCCCGGTTCGATTCCGAGGTGTTCACGCTCGAACGTTCGCTCCAGGTGATGCTGGGCGCGCGTGCCGGCACGACCCTCGTGGGGCTGCTGACCGTGAGCCCCGACGTGTTCGATCAGGTGGCCGAGGTGCGCATCCCATCCGAGGTGCATGAGCGGCTCGTTGCCTGGCGTGCCCGCTTCGGCCTGGCCATCGACAACGCCCTCAACTTCCTCAACAACCCCGACGGGATCCAGGGGCACAACTTCGCGACGCAGGTGGCGCACGTCGATGAGCGGCGCGTGCTCCAGGGCCGTCTCACCCTGGTCCGCTACAACAACGAGCCGCAGTTCTTCCTGGCCGACGCGAACGTGTTCGTCGGGCTCATCGTCGACCTGCTCGAACGACTCGGACCACATGCCGATGGCGACACCATCGATGACGAGACGCTCGGTCGACTGAAGGATGCGGTCGCGTTGGTCGAACGCCGCGTGGCGACGCACGATCGCGCCTGAGGAGCTTCACGCAGGCAGCGTGCCAAGTTCCACGAGCCGATCCCGGAGTTGGCGGGGGTCCTCGAAGCGGATAGCTTGGAAGCCGAGATTCGCGGCGACCGCCGCATTCCGGGGCATGTCATCGATGTAGACGGTGCTCCTCGGGTCGACCTCGTAGCGGGCCATCAGCCGCCGCCAGATCTCCGGATCCGGTTTCCGGATGCCCTCGTCCCCGGACACGACGATGCCCTCGAACCAGCCCAGGAACGGGAACAGCGGACGCGCCCGGGGGAACGTCTCGGCGGACCAGTTGGTCAACGCGTACAGCCGCAGGCCCAGGGCGCGCACGTCTGAGAGCACGTCGACGGTGCCCTCGATCGGCCCCGCGAGCATCTCCTCCCAGCGTTCGACGTAGGCGCTGATGAGTGGCTCGTGCTGAGGGTGCTCGGCCACGAGCAGGGACGTGGCCTCCGCCCAGGTCCGGCCGCTGTCCTGTTCCGCGTTCCAGTCGGGGCTCACGACATCCCGCAGGAAGACCTCCATCTCCTCCGTGTCCGAGAACATCTGGCGATACAGGTGGCGCGGGTCCCAGTCGATGAGGACACCACCGAGATCGAACACGACGGTGGTGATGGGCACGGTCGGTAGGCTCACACGTTCGATGGTACCGGCACGCGCGGGCTCTCCTGCGCGCCGGCTTCTCTGCGCCGGCTCCGCCTGCGCGCCGGCTTCCCAGCGCCGGCTCCGCCTGCTCCAGATACCCTGCAACGGATGCGGACCGTATACCTCGCCGCCACCGGCATGAACCGTGGCAAGACGACGTTCGCCCTGGGTGTGGTCGCGGCGCTCATGGATCGGGGACTTGCGACCGGGTTCATGAAGCCGGTCGGCCAGCGATACGCGGTCGTCGACGGCATGCCCGCGGACGAGGATGCGATCCTGGTCCGCAACGTCTTTGGTATCGATGACCCGCTCGCGGTCATGAGCCCGGTGCACATCCCGCGGGGGTTCACCAAGGCGTTCATCGAGGGTCGCGTCACGGACGACCTGGCCGGCCGCATCCAGACGGCGTTCGCCACCGCCGCCACGGGTCGTGACATCGTGGTGGTGGAGGGGACCGGACACGCCGGTGTCGGATCGGTCATCGGCCTGTCGAACGCGGATGTGGCGGCGCTCCTGGGCACTCCCGCGGTCATCATCTCAGAAGCGGGAGTCGGCCGGCCCATCGACGAGATCGTGCTCAACCATGCGCTGTTCGCGCGCCGGGGTGTGGAGGTCCTGGGCGCCGTCGTGAACAAGGTCGATGCCGACGCGCACCCGAGCCTGCCCGATGTGCTGCGGTCCGGGCTGGCCCGCCACGGTATCCCGCTCCTCGGCACGCTGCCCTATCGACCCATCCTGTCCAACCCGACCCTGTCGATGCTGGTCGAGCAGATGCCCGGCGAGCTGCTCCATGCCGGCGATGACCTCGATCGCCAGATCGAGCACGTTGCCATCGGCGCGATGCAGCCTCGACACGTCATCGAGCGCATCGGACCGGGCAGCCTGCTCATCGTGCCCGGTGATCGGGTGGACGTGGTCCATGCCACGATCGCCGCGAACCGGCGGGCGCGGATCACGCAACCCGACAACGGGCTGCTCGAGCGGTTGCGCGATCGTCCCCGGTTCGGGCGTTCATCGGTCGACCCGACGGTGACGGAACTGGCCGGGCTCGTGTTCACGGGTGGCTACGAGCCGCAGGACCGCGAACTTGATGCGATCCGACAAGCGGGCATGTTCGCGTACCTGGTGCCCCAGGACACCTACGCGGCCGCCTCCCTGATCCACGACCTGCTGGTCAAGACCCATCCCGCCGACCGGGACAAGATCGCGGAGATCAGGGCGTTGGTGGCACGCGACTTCGACGTGGACGGGCTTCTCGCGCGGATCGATGCCGCCCGGTCGCCGACCAGCTCCCTGGTGCGCACGGGGCCAGGGACGCGAGATCGTGCCGAGACGCCGGTGGGGAGGAGGGTGCGCGCCGTCCTGTCGCGGATCCG
>JBBSOS010000035.1:0-12668 GCA_038259505.1 Candidatus Limnocylindrales bacterium
CCCTGGGCCACCTGACCCCTGCCGAGTACCTGGCCTCCCTGGAGCTGGAGCTGGAGCCGGATGTGTAACGGACGTGTCGGACGAGTACAGAGGTTTGACGGAGGCACGGCACGCTGATACACTCCCCGTTCGTGGCCGAGAGGCTGCGCGCGTCCAGGTGAGCGTGGCCCGCCACACCCGCGGGCCGCCACTTGATCGACCGGCACGCAAGACCATCGTCGAGCGGGACCCGGCACCACCAGACCAACGACCAGTCCAGCGTGTGCCGCTCGCGGCCCGCGCATCGGACACGGTGAGCGGCAGTGCCGCGCGCACCGGGACCACAGAACGACCGCACCGAGGAGTCAGCGTTCGTGCCGACCATCAGCCAGCTCGTCCGCAAGGGCAGGCAGCCCAAGCAGAAGAAGGTCAAGGCGCCAGCCATGCGCCGGAACTGGAACAGCCTCCGCCAGAAGCAGGAGCCCATCCCGGGCGCCCCGCAGAAGCGCGGGGTGTGCCTCCAGGTGCGCACGATGACCCCCAAGAAGCCCAACTCGGCGCTGCGCAAGATCGCCCGCGTGCGCCTGTCGAACATGATGGAGGTCACGGCCTACATCCCTGGCATCGGCCATAACCTGCAGGAGCACTCGGTGGTGCTGGTGCGCGGCGGACGGGTCAAGGACCTGCCCTCGGTGAAGTACCACATCATCAGGGGCACCCTGGATGCCGCCGGTGTACGTGACCGCAAGCAGAGCCGTTCGCTGTACGGCGCGAAGAGGCCCAAGTAGATGCCCCGTCGTACCGGCACCCCCCGCAAGGACAAGTACGCGCCGACGCTCACCCGGACCACGGACCGGTTCGTGGTCAAGCTCATGAAGGACGGCAAGAAGGGCCTCGCCGAGCGCATCCTGCGCCAGGCGCTCGCCCGTGCCGAGGCATCCTCCCACCGACCCGGTCTCGAGGTGCTGGAGCAGGCGCTGCGGAACGCAACGCCCATCATCGAGGTCAAGCCCAGGCGTGTCGGTGGCGCGACATACCAGGTGCCCGTGGAGATCCGGGGAGATCGACGGATGTCGCTGGGCGTCCGCTGGCTGGTCCAGTCGGCGCGCAAGCGCAGCGGCAAGTCGATGAGCGAGAAGCTCGCCTTCGAGTTCGTGGATGCGATGAATGGATTGGGCGCCGCCGTCAAGCGACGCGAGGACACGCACAAGATGGCAGAGGCCAACAAGGCCTTCAGCCATTTCAAGTGGTAGGACGGGGAACTCGACATCGTGGCACGTGAGGTCTCCCTCGCCCGCACCCGGAACATCGGCATCATCGCCCACATCGATGCCGGCAAGACGACGGTCACCGAGCGCATCCTCTTCTACACCAAGAAGATCTACAAGATCGGCGAGGTGCATGAGGGCGCGGCCACGATGGACTGGATGCCCCAGGAGCAGGAGCGCGGCATCACCATCACGGCCGCGGCGACGACCGCGTTCTGGGCAGAGCATCGATTGAACATCATCGATACGCCCGGGCACGTGGACTTCACCGTGGAGGTCGAGCGCAGCCTGCGGGTCCTCGACGGGGCGGTCGTCGTGTTCGATGGCGTCGCAGGTGTGGAGCCCCAGTCGGAGACGGTCTGGCGTCAGGCCGACAGGTATGGCGTGCCCCGCTTCTGCTTCATCAACAAGCTCGACCGTACCGGCGCCGACTTCTGGCGCGGCGTCGACTCCATCAAGGACCGGCTGGGCGCCAATGCCGTGCCCGTGCAGATCCCCATCGGCCAGGAAGACACGTTCAAGGGCGTCATCGACCTGGTGGAGATGAAGGCCGTCTACTACCGCGACGACCTGGGCCGGCAGATCGACGTCATCGACATCCCGGACGAGCTGATGGCGGAGGCGCAGAAGCACCGCGCGGTGCTCATCGAGGCGGTCGCCGAGATGGATGATGAGCTGACCCAGAAGTATCTCGACGGCGAGGAGCTCACCACCGAGGAGATCAGGCGCGGTCTCCGGGCCGGCACCCTCAGCACCCGCATCATCCCGGTGCTCACGGGATCCGCGCTCAAGAACAAGGGCATCCAGCTGATGCTGGATGCGGTCATCGCCTATCTGCCGTCGCCGCTCGACGTGCCGGCGCTGACGGGCATCGACCCGCGTACCGGTGAAGAGCATCCTCGCGAGGTCCGTGACGACGCGCCGTTCTCGGCATTGGCGTTCAAGATCGCCGCGGATCCGTTCGTGGGCAAGCTGGCCTTCTTCCGGGTCTACTCCGGCACGCTCAGGGCCGGGTCCTACGTGCTCAATGCGACCAAGGGCAAGAAGGAGCGCATCGGGCGTCTCGTCCAGATGCACGCGAACCATCGTGAGGAGATCGAGGAGGTCTATGCCGGCGATATCGCCGCCGCGGTGGGCCTCAAGGACACCTTCACGGGTGACACGCTGACGGACTCCGAGCATCCCGTGATCCTCGAGTCCATGACCTTCCCGGAGCCGGTCATCGAGGTCAAGGTCGAGCCCAAGACCAAGGCTGACCAGGATAAGCTCGCGGTCGCGCTCCAGCGGTTGTCCGAGGAGGATCCGACCTTCCGGGTGAAGACCAACCCGGAGTCAGGCGAGACACTCATCGCGGGCATGGGTGAGTTGCACCTGGACGTGCTCGTCGACCGCATGACGCGCGAGTTCCACGTCGCCGCCAACATCGGCAAGCCCACCGTGGCCTACCGGGCAACGGTCCGACGCGCCGCAGCCGGCAACGGCCGATTCATCCGCCAGACGGGCGGCCGCGGCCAGTACGGCCACGCGGTCATCAAGCTGGAGCCCAACGAGCAGGGCAAGGGCTACGAGTTCGTCGACAAGATCGTGGGCGGCACCATCCCTCGCGAGTACATCAAGTCGGTCGATGCGGGCATCAAGGAGGCGCTCGAGAGCGGCCCCTACGCGAACGTGCCCATGGTGGACGTCAAGGCGACGCTCCACGACGGATCGTTCCACGAGGTCGACTCGTCCGAGATGGCGTTCAAGATCGCCGGCTCGATGGCCCTCAAGGATGCGGTCGGCAAGGCTGACCCGACCATCCTGGAGCCGATCATGAAGGTCGAGGTGACGATGCCCGAGGAGTTCATGGGCGACGTCATCGGTGACCTCAACTCACGCCGCGGTCACATCGAGGGCATGGAGAATCGGTCCGGGACGCAGGTCGTCCGCGCGCTCGTGCCGCTGTCGTCGATGTTCGGATACGTCACCGACCTGCGCAGCATGACGCAGGGTCGTGCCTCCTCATCGATGGAATTCGCGCACTACGCAGAGTTGCCCCGCAACCTGGCGGACGAGCTGGAGCAGCGCTCCCGCGGGTCCTGATCCCGGGGTCCCTGGCGGACCCCACCTTCCATGCCCCACCGACATCCCACCGACACGAGACAGTCAGCAGCAGAGGGAACGCCCACGATGGCCAAGAAGAAGTTCGAGCGCACCAAGCCCCACGTCAACGTGGGCACCATCGGGCACATCGACCATGGCAAGACGTCCCTGACGGCGGCCATCACCAAGTACCTCGCCCTCAAGGGCGAGGCGGAGTACCGCCGCTTCGACTCCATCGACAACGCTCCCGAGGAGCGGGAGCGGGGCATCACCATCGCCATCGCCCACGTGGAGTACGAGACCGACTCCCGCCACTACGCCCACGTCGACTGCCCGGGCCACGCGGACTACATCAAGAACATGATCACCGGGGCCGCCCAGATGGATGGCGCCATCCTCGTCGTGGCCGCCACCGACGGGCCCATGCCCCAGACGCGCGAGCACATCCTGCTCGCGCGCCAGGTGGAGGTGCCCTACATCGTGGTGTTCCTCAACAAGGTGGACATGGTCGACGACCCGGAGCTGCTCGAGCTCGTGGAGCTCGAGGTCCGGGAGCTGCTGTCCAAGTACGACTTCCCGGGTGACGACATCCCGGTCATCCGGGGCTCGGCGCTGCAGGCGCTCGAGGCACCCGATGACGCGAGCGACCCCGCCTATGCCCCCATCCAGGAGCTGATGGACGCGGTCGACTCCTACATCCCGACCCCCGAGCGTGCCGTCGACAGGCCCTTCCTGATGCCCATCGAGGACGTCTTCGGCATCAAGGGCCGGGGCACCGTGGCCACCGGGCGTGTCGAGCGGGGCATCGTCAAGGTCGGCGAGGAGATCGAGATCGTGGGTGTCCGGCCCACCCGCAAGGTGGTCGTGACCGGCGTCGAGATGTTCAAGAAGCTGCTCGACGAGGGTCGTGCCGGGGACAACATCGGGACCCTCCTGCGGGGCATCGAGCGCGACGACATCGAGCGCGGCCAGGTGCTCGCCAAGACGGGCTCGGTCAAGGCCCACACCAAGTTCAAGGCCCAGGTGTTCGTGCTGACCAAGGAGGAGGGCGGCCGCCATACCCCCTTCTACAACGGCTACCGGCCCCAGTTCTACCTGCGCACCACCGACGTCACCGGAGCCATCGAGCTCCATGGTGGCGCCGAGATGGTCATCCCCGGCGACAACGTCGAGATGACCGTCGAGCTCATCACCCCCATCGCCCTCGAGACGGCCCAGCGCTTCGCCATCCGCGAAGGTGGCCACACCGTGGGTGCCGGGGCCATCACCGAGATCATCGCCTGATGGCACGGCAGCGGATCAGGATCCGCCTCAAGGCGTACGACCACCGGCTGCTGGATCAGTCCGCGCTCCAGATCGTGGAGACGGCCCAGCGGACCGGCGCGGACGTGGTCGGCCCCGTGCCGCTGCCGACGCGCATCGAGAAATACACGGTCCTGCGTTCCCCGTTCATCGACAAGGACAGCCGGGAGCAGTTCGAGATCCGCACGCACAAGCGGCTCATCGACATCCTCGATCCCTCGTCCAAGACGGTCGACGCCCTGATGCGACTCTCGCTGGCCGCGGGCGTCGACATCGAGATCAAGATGTGATGAACCACCACAGATCAGGGCAGCGGCGATGAGTAGACCAGGTATCGGGATCCTCGGCCGCAAGGTCGGTATGACCCAGATCTTCCAGTCGGACGGCACGATGGTGCCGGTCTCGGTGGTCGCCGTCACGCCCAACACCGTGACCCTGCTGCGGACCCCCGACCGGGATGGCTATACGGCCGTCCAGGTCGGTGCCGGCACGGCCAAGCGCCTGACCAAGCCACGGCTCGGTCAGCTCAAGGGACTGCCGCGTGTTCGGGTCGTCCGGGAGTTCGTGGTCGATGACAGCGCGGCGTACAGCGTCGGCCAGACGCTCGACGTGAGCCTGTTCGCAGCCGGCGAGAGCGTGGACATCACGGGTGTGTCCAAAGGCAAGGGCTTTGCGGGCACCATCAAGCGGCACCACTTCCGGCGCGGGCCGGAGACCCATGGCTCCGACTCCCATCGGCAGCCAGGGTCGATCGGCGGCGGCACGACCCCAGGCAAGGTGTTCAAGGGGACACCGATGTCTGGTCGCATGGGCAACGACCGCATCACCGTGAAGGGCGCCACCATCCTGAAGGTCGATGCGGAGCGGGAGCTCCTGCTCGTCAAGGGCCCGGTGCCGGGCGCACGCAACGCGCTCATCCTGGTCAGGAAGGCCTAGGAGATGGCCGTCACCACGACGCTGTACACGAAAGCGGGCACGGAGGCCGGCACGGTCGACCTTCCCGAAGCCCTGTTCGCGGCACCGGTCAACACGGCCGTGCTGCACCAGGCCGTGGTCGCGCAGTTGGCCGGCCGTCGGACGGGCACTGCGGACACCAAGACTCGCGGCGAGGTGCGTGGCGGAGGCCACAAGCCGTACCGCCAGAAGGGGACCGGTCGGGCCCGTCAGGGCACGACCAGCGCGCCCCAGTACGCGGGTGGCGGCGTGGTCTTCGGACCCCACCCGCGCTCGTATGTCCAGAAGCTGCCCAAGCGCATGCGCCGTCTGGCGCTGCAGGGTGCACTCACCTCGAAGTTCAGCGACGGCGCCATCAAGTTCGTCGCGGACCTGGACCTGGATGCCATCCGCACCCGGGAGCTCGTGGGCTACCTCGGTGCCCTCCAGGCCAAGGGTCGGGTGCTCGTGGTCGAGGCTGGCAAGGACGAGCGGCTGGAGCTGTCGGCTCGGAACCTGCCCGGCGTGCATGTCATCCGCGCCGATTCCCTCAACGTCGTCGACATCCTGAATGCGGACACGCTGGTCATCACCCAGCCGTCCATCAGCGCGATGGCGGAGGTATACGCATGACACTCCAGGCAGCGCAGGTGATCCTGCGGCCGGTCATCAGCGAGAAGTCCATGGACGAGACGCAGCGTCACAAGTACACGTTCGCCGTCCACGACGACGCCAACAAGCTGCAGATCGCGGCGGCAGTCAGCGAGTTGTTCAAGGTCACGGTGCTGGATGTGAATGTGTCCACCACCAAGCCCAAGGAGAAGAGCCGCAATCGCAAGCGCGGTCGGGTCAAGGGCTATACCTCAGCCTGGAAGAAGGCGGTGGTGACCGTGAAGTCGACCGACAAGATCGAATTCTTCGAGGGGGTCTAGCCATGCCCTTGCGCAGTTACAAGGCGACCTCCCCCGGCCGGCGGTTCATGACCCGCTCGACCTTCGAGGAGATCACCACCACGACGCCGCACAAGCCCCTGCTCGAGCCAAGCAAGCGGGGCAGCGGTCGCAACAACCAGGGTCGACTCACCGTGCGCCACCGCGGCGGCGGCGAGAAGCGCCACTATCGTCGCATCGACTTCAAGCGCGACAAGTTCGGCGTGCCGGCGAGACTGGCGACCATCGAGTACGACCCCAATCGGTCCGCCCGGATCGGGTTGCTCCATTACGCGGATGGCGAGAAGCGGTACATCCTCGTGCCCCACGGCCTGAAGGTGGGCGACACGGTCGTCGCGGGACCCGACGCGGAAGCCCGCGTCGGCAACGCACTGCCGCTCTCGTCGGTGCCCCTGGGCACCCAGCTCCACAACATCGAGCTGGTGCCCGGCAAGGGCGGCCAGATCGTCCGCTCCGCGGGCGCCTCCGCTCAACTGCTCGCCAAGGAGGGCGATGTCGCCCAGATCCGGCTGCCGTCCGGCGAGGTCCGCAGGGTGTCGACGCGATGCATGGCCACGGTCGGCCAGGTGGGCAACCTCGACCACGAGAACCAGAGCATCGGCAAGGCCGGTCGCGCGCGCCACATGGGCAAGCGACCGGAGGTGCGTGGCGTGGTGATGAACCCGCGCGACCATCCGCACGGCGGTGGCGAGGGCAAGTCGCCCACGGGCATGCCGCCCAAGACCCCCTGGGGCAAGCCTGCGATGGGCCATCGGACTCGACGCAACAAGACGTCCGGGCGCCTCATCGTGCGCTCGCGACACGGCAAGAGCTAGGGAGGAGTAAGCGATGTCTCGATCCCTCAAGAAGGGACCGTTCATCGAGACTCGGCTCCTTGGCCGGGTCCAGATGATGAACAAGAAGAACGAGAAGAAGGTCATTCGGACCTGGTCGCGCGCGAGCGTGATCTTCCCGGACTTCATCGGTCATACCGTCGCCGTCTACAACGGCAAGAAGCACATCCCGGTCTTCGTGACCGAGAACATGGTCGGCCACCGGCTGGGTGAGTTCGCCCCGACCCGCACGTATCGCGGGCACGGCAAGCACACCGAGCGGTCGACGTCACTGAAGTAGGAGGCCGCCGATGCGAGTGTCAGCGACGGCCAGGTACATTGGCCGATCGACGCGCAAGACCCGACTGGTGACCAGCGTCATCGTGGGCCGCAAGGTCGACGACGCTGCGGCCATCCTTCGGTTCATGCCCCAGGGCGCGGCCCGGGATGTGGCCAAGGTGCTCAAGAGCGCGACCGCCAACGCCGAGAACAACCACGACCTGTCAGCTGATGAGCTGGTGATCGTCGCGGCGATCGCCGACGAGGGTCCCACCATCAAGCGCTTCCGCCCTCGCGCCCAGGGGCGCGCATTCCCCATCCACAAGCCGATGACCCACGTGACGATCGTGGTCGAGAGCCGGGAGGCCTGAGCCATGGGTCACAAGGTCCATCCCAACGGGTTCCGCCTGGGTGTCTCGCGCACCTGGAACGCCAAGTGGTATGCCGATCGCGACTACACCGACCTGCTCAAGGAGGACATGTCCATCCGGTCCCTCGTGGGCAAGCGCCTGGCCAATGCCAGCGTGAGCCTGGTCGAGATCGAGCGGGGTATCAACCACGTCACGGTGACGGTGCACACGGCCAAGCCGGGCATCGTCATCGGCAAGGGCGGCGCCAATGTGGAGTCGCTGCGCCAGGCCGTGGGCAAGCTCACGACCCGAAAGGTCAAGCTGGAGATCAAGGAGATCCGTCAGCCCGAGCTCGACGCGGTCCTCGTGGCCACGAACATCGCCCAGCAACTGGCCCGCAGGATCGCGTTCCGCAAGGCCATCAAGCAATCGATCCAGCGGACCATGAAGGCCGGCGCCAAGGGCGTCAAGGTCTCCGTCTCCGGACGCCTCGGGGGCGCCGAGATGGCGCGCCGTGAGTGGGACAAGGAGGGCCGCATCCCGCTGGGTACGCTGCGTGCCGACATCAGCTACGGACAGGTCCTGTCCCGGACCACGTTCGGTGCCATCGGCGTCAAGGTCTGGATCTATCGCGGCGATGTCCTGCCCGAGCGCACCGTGCCGCATGAGGCAGCAGCCGCCGCGGCCGCGGGCACCGTGGCAGGAGGGGCGTAGACCATGTTGATGCCCCGTCGCGTCAAGCACCGCAAGCAGCAGCGAGGCCGCATGAGCGGCCCGGCCAAGGGCGGCACGACCATCGCCTTCGGTGACTATGCCCTGATGACCGAGGAGCCGGCCTACATCACGAGCCGCCAGATCGAGTCCGCCCGACGCGCCATGACCCGATACGTGCGTCGCGGTGGCAAGGTCTGGATCCGGATCTTCCCGGACAAGCCCGTGACCAAGAAGCCGGCCGAGGTCCGGATGGGTTCCGGCAAGGGCGCACCCGACCACTGGGTCGCAGTCGTTCGGCCGGGACGCATCCTGTTCGAGATGGCAGGCGTGCCCCAGGCGGAGGCGGCCGAGGCGATGCGCCTGGCCAGCCACAAGCTGCCCGTGGACGTGAAGTTCCTGGTTCGCGAAGGAGCCGGTGATGGACATCAGTAGGGCGCGCGAGCTGTCCGACCAGGAGCTCCAGACGGAGCTGGTGTCTGCCCGCAGACACCTGTACGACCTTCGATTCCAGCTGGCGACACGTCAGCTGTCCGATCACAGCCAGATCGCGCAGACGCGGCGTTCCATCGCCCGACTGCTGACCGTCCAGACCGAGCGGGAGTTCGGCGCGGCGACGGCGGCAGGCGTTCATGCCGGTCATGGAGGGAAGTCATGAGCGGCGCGCCACAGACGCGCACCGAGGGGCAGCGCAAGACGAAGGTCGGGCGGGTCGTCTCGGACAAGATGGACAAGACCATCGTGGTCTCGGTCGAGCGCCTCAGCCGTCATCGGCTGTACAAGCGTGTGATCCGGCTCACGACGCGGTTCAAGGCACACGATGAGCGCAATGAGGCGCGCATCGGCGACACGGTACGCATCGAGGAGTCCAGGCCGCTGTCCGCCACCAAGCGCTGGCGGATGGTCGAGATCGTCTCGCGCGCGGCCGACGGCAGCACGGAAGCGGTCGTGGCATCCGAACCGGCGACCGAGGAGGCCATCCACGCGGTGGCCCACCCCGGTCGTGATCAGGCGGTGGATGCCGTCGCGGAAGAGGTGCCCGCGTGATCCAGACCTCCACCCGCCTGCGGGTGGCCGACAACACGGGGGCCCGCACCATCGAATGCATCCGCATCCTGGGTCGGTCGCAGAAGACCACGGCCGGGGTCGGTGACGTCATCGTGGCCGCGGTCAAGCAGGCGATCCCGAACGCGGCGGTCAAGAAGGGCGATGTGGTCAAGGCCGTCATCGTCCGGACCGCCAAGGAATACGGACGTCCGGACGGCAGCTACATCCGCTTCGACGAGAACGCGGCCGTGCTCATCAACAACCAGGGCAATCCCCGTGGGACCCGCATCTTCGGGCCCGTGGCACGTGAGCTGCGGGACCGGAACTACATGAAGATCATCTCGCTCGCACCGGAGGTGCTGTGATGCCTCCCGCGACACGTCCGCAGCGTCAGACCCGGGTGCTCGACATCCGGACCGGCGATCAGGTCCTGGTCCTGTCGGGCAAGGATGCCGGCAAGAAGGGGACCGTCTCCAGGGTGGTCGTCAACACCCAGGGTTGGAAGAAGTCGACCGCCCGATTCGGATCCGGATGGCAGCGCACCTCGCCGCTGGCCGGGGCCGCAGTGGTCGTCGACGGCATCAACATCGCGAAGCGTCACACGAAGCCTCGCTCGAGTGCCGGTCGGACCGACCGTCAGCCGCGCGTCCAGCAGGGCGGCATCCTGGACATCGCGATGCCCCTCAACATCAGCAACGTCATGATCATCTGCCCATCGTGCTCGCGGCCGACCCGGATCCGCCACACGGAGGCCGCCGATGGCCGAAGCGTCCGCGCCTGTGCGCACTGCGGTGAGCCCCTGACGCGAGTGGAGAAGAAGCGCAAGTGAGCGAGCTCCGTGAGCGGTACATCGCGGAGGTCGTGCCCGCGCTCCGGAAGGAGTTCGAGTACGCCAACGCGATGCAGGTGCCGCGTCTGACCAAGATCGTCGTCAACATCGGCCTGGGAGAGGCGCTCCGCGATGCCAAGGCAGTCGATGCCGCGGTCGGCGACCTGACCCTCATCACCGGGCAGAAGCCCGTGGTGACCCGTGCCAAGCGGTCCATCGCCCAGTTCCGACTGCGCACCGGCAACGCCATCGGTGTCATGGTCACCCTCCGGGGCGACCGTATGTGGGACTTCCTGGAGCGTCTGACCAGGGTCGCGCTGCCACGGATCCGCGACTTCCGGGGCGTTCCGGGCAAGTCGTTCGATGGCCGCGGCAACTATTCACTGGGACTGCGCGAGCAGCTCGCCTTCCCGGAGATCGACTACGACCGGATCGACCGCCTTCGTGGGCTCGAAGTGAGCATCGTCACGACGGCGACCAACGACGAGGAGTCCAAGCGTCTGCTGGCACTCCTCGGCATGCCGTTCGCGAACTGACCGAGGAGCGGATCGATGGCCAAGAAGTCCCTCATCGCCAAGGCGAAGCGCAAGCAGCGGTTCGACGCCCGGAGCTACAACCGTTGCTCCATGTGCGGACGACCACGTGGCTATATGCGCCGCTTCGCACTGTGCCGCATCTGCTTCCGGGAGCGGGCCCTGCTGGGTCAACTGCCGGGCGTGACCAAGTCGAGCTGGTAGCCCCATGAATATCTCCGACCCCATCGCGGACATGCTCACGCGGATCCGCAACGCCAGCAGTGCCCGTCATGACGACGTCCTGGTGCCCAACTCCCGGGTGAAGCTGGCCATCGCGAAGATCCTCAAGGACGAGGGCTTCATCGTCGACTTCTCGGAGCAGCGGGAAGGTCCCCGGAACTTCCTGCGCATCCAGCTCAAGTACGTCGGTCGCGTGCCCGTGGTCAGCGGCCTCAAGCGCATCAGCAAGCCCGGATTGCGGGTCTACGCGGCGAAGACCGACATCCCGAGGGTCCTTGGTGGCCTGGGCCTGGTCATCGTCAGCACCAGCCAGGGGATCATGACCGGACAGCAGGCCCGTCGGGGCCAGTTGGGCGGCGAGATCCTGGCGTACGTCTGGTAGGTCGTCATGTCACGTATCGGCAGACTCCCGATCCCGGTCCCGGCCGGGGTGGATATCACCGTGGACGGCAGCCATGTCGCCGTCAAGGGCCCCAAGGGCACGCTGGCGCGTGACATCTCGCCCGAGCTGAGCCTGGTCCGCGAGGATGGCATCCTGCGCGTGGAGCGGCCCAACGACCTGAAACGCTCGCGTGAGCTGCACGGACTCACCCGCACCCTCATCGCCAATATGGTCATCGGCGTGACCACGGGCTACCGCAAGGGCCTCGAGATCACTGGTGTCGGGTATCGTGCGCAGTTGGTCGGCCAGAAGCTCCAGTTGAGCCTCGGCTACAGCCATCCCATCGAGATCGATCCCCCGGCTGGGATCGCGTTCGAGGTCGAGAACCCGACCCGCCTGGCGGTCACGGGCATCGACAAGGAGTTGGTCGGCCATGTCGCGGCGCGCGTCCGCCAGATGCGCAAGCCCGAGCCCTACAAGGGCAAGGGCGTCCGCTACACGGGCGAGGTGATTCGTCGCAAGGCCGGCAAGTCCGGCAAGATCGGCGGCAAGAAGTAGTACCAGCGGCTGGCCCTCGCGGGCTGGGCGTCACCGACGGGCCGGACGTCATCGTCCGCCCCGAACAGTCTGAAGGAGAGCCACGAGCACCATGGCCAAGGCCGACAGGGGCGCCGCGCGCCGCAAGCGCCACGCCCGGATCCGCCTGCACCTCGCGGGTACTTCCGCGCGGCCGCGGCTCGCGGTGTTCCGGAGCAACGAACAGATCTATGCCCAGGTCATCGACGACACCGCGGGTCACACGCTCGCGAGCGCTTCCTCACTGGAGGCGTCCCTGCGGGAAGCCGACGGCTCGAAGGTCGATCTTGCTCGCAAGGTCGGTGTCCTCGTCGCTGAGCGTGCACGGGCCGCTGGCATCGGGACAGTCGTGTTCGACCGTGCCGGGTTCCGGTATCACGGACGGATCAAGGCGCTCGCCGACGGCGCGCGCG
>JBBSOS010000036.1:0-12398 GCA_038259505.1 Candidatus Limnocylindrales bacterium
CCCCGACCCGCCGCATCGACATCGCGACGCCATCGACGAAGCCGTGCGCGACGATCTCATCCCGCCCGGCGGGCGAGCAGGACATCGAACGCGCCGGCACTCGCCTTCAAGGATCATTCGACCCGCTCTGTGGCTCGAATGACCGCTGACGACCCGGTACCTCGCGGTCTTCCGGACCGCAGGTCCGCTCTCCCCATGCTTCGTTCGCGCGCTCGCCCGCTCAGAGGGACGGGACGAACTCAGAGGGACGGGACGAGGTCCATCAAGCGCGCACCGGTCCCGATCTTCGCCACGTTCTTCGGGTCACTGCCGCACGATCGGGTCATCGCCGCGATGATCCGGCCGAGCACGGACACCGCGGTGTAGGTGGGTCCAGCACCACGGGTCGCCGGCTGGCCATCCCCGCCAGCGCGTGGGCGGGGTCCGCGCGTCCAGAACACCGACCCACCTGGAAGGACCGTCCATGTCCAGGGATGATGCGGAAGCGTATCGAAACGACCGCTGCGGCACTCCAGGAGTGGCGGACGTCAGAACGGATGGTTGCCGTGGCGCGCCGCGGGCAGACGGCGGCTGAGGCCGCCGCGGCGGCCGCACAGGACGCGGTCGAGGCTGCCATCGCCACGGCTGCCGCGGCACACGCGGCGCTGGAGGCGGCCGTGCTGGCGGAGGCATCGGCCGCACGCACCGCCGGAGCGTCCCGTGCCATCAGCATGGCGGCCGGCATCGACCTGGACGACGCGCAGTTGGAGACCATCCGGTCGGAGGCCCACGAGACGGCAGTGCGCCAGCGATACCAGGTAGCGGCCGTAATGGCAGCCCGCGGGACCCGTTCGCCGGACCCGGCCTGAGCACGCCCCCTGGATGCTTCGGATGCGCCATGATGGACGTGCCGTGTTCCTGATGAGCGCGGTAGCCGGGGAGGTCGTAGCTGCGGCGTTCTGGGTCGTCGCTCCCTCCCCGCTGACCGGCCTGCGGAGGCGGCAGGGTCACCGAACGCGCAGCCGTAACACGATCGCAAGTCGGCGGGACCATCGGGTGGGCGCGTCGAAGTCGGCTGACGCGCCACACTGGGAGCGACCGGAATGGTCGCCTTCCGCACTCGGGCCTCGCGACATGCAAGCACTGCTGATGCTCAACCCACGATCGGACACGGCCTTCGTGCAACGGGCCACCGATGCGCTGGATCAGTCCCTGACGCCCGACGAACTCGCGTCACGATTACGGGCCGAGTATCCTCAGGTGGTCGTCCGTCCACGGTCCATCGCGGCGGAGTCGGTCACGGTCTGGTACGTCTATCGCGACGGGCGGTGGGTCGACCCGGGGGGAAAGCAACTGGATGTCGGACCTCGATGACGACCTGAGGACGACGGCCGAGGCCAGCATCGCGGAAGCGGAAGAGGTGCGTCGACTGGAGGAAGCGAAGCTGGAACTCGGGCCAGATGACCCTCAGGTCCATGCCTTGAGCCGGCAGGCGAAGGTCGCCGCTGACCGATTGGCGCGAGAAACGGCGGTGGAACTCGAGATCGCGACCGACGAGGTCAGTGAGCCACGTCCGACGGCATGACGCTCGGGTCGATCGCCGTGTCCGACGGCATGACGTTGGGGTCGACCCAGGGATCGAGCGCCTCGTGCTCGTCGATCACCGGGAGCGTGAACCCGATGACTGCACCGCCACCTTCCGCATCGCCTGCCCGGATGGTGCCGCCCATCGCGCGCACCAACTCCCGCACGACGTACAGGCCGATGCCGGTACCGGATGCCACGGACGCGGTGTGCGGCGATCGATAGAACAACGTGAACAGCCGCTCGGGATCGGGGCCAAGTCCGGGGCCATGGTCCGTGACCGAGACCTCCACGAACTTCCCGTGGACCTCGAGTCCCACCCGGATCGGACCATCAGCACCCGCATAGTTCGCGGCGTTGGCAAGGATATTCGTCAGTACCTGGCCCAGCGCGGCATTGTCGGCCAGGACCGTGGGCACCTCCTGCGGAGCGTCGATGTCGAAGCGAACGCTCGGGAATCGCCGGCCCAGCCGGACGAGCACCCGGGAGAGGACGCGCTGCACGAGCAACGGCTCGAGTGTCAGCGATACGACGCCACGCCCGACGCCGAACAGGACCATGAGGTCGTCCACGATCCGCAGCAGGCGTTCGGCGTCCTCCTCCATGTCCGTGAGCAACTGCCTGAGGTCCGGTCGACCAGGGTCCCGCAGCAGCAGCGCTGCAGTGCCGAAGATGCCAGTCACGGGCGTCCGCAGCTCATGCGACAGCACCGCCATGAACACCTCGGCCGATTCCCGGCCCTGGTGCTCACGAGCCGTCAGCTCATCTCGTTGCGCCTCTGCCGCCTTGCGGTCGGTGATGTCAGATGCGACCCCGATCATCAAGGGACCGCCATCGTCGCCGGCTGAAGGCTCCACCTTCGCGTTGATCTCGAGCCACCGAAGCGAGCCATCGGGCAGGACGACGCGGATCTCCTGCCGGAAGATGCCCGACCCCGCAGCATCGAGCGCCGCCCCGACGGCGACCCCATAACGATCCCGATCGTCAGGGTGCAACAGGTGACCGGTCGCTCCGGCCAGGCTGATACTGCCGTCCGCCGGCAGGCCGAAGAGTTCCAGCAATCGGCGATCTGGCTCGGCCCGATCGGTGGCCACGTGCCACATGAAGGTGCCCACCCCGGTCGCGTCGAGCACGGTGCGCAGGCGGGACTCACTCTCGGTGAGCGCGCGCTGCCTGCCCTCGGTGAGCGCGCGTTGCCTGTCTGCCTCCGCGGTCATCGCCGGGATCCCTGACGGGGGCCATCCGCCCACGGCTCGCACAGCGATGCGGTCCGCACCTCGGCGGCCCCGATCATCGGTCGCCCGTCACACCAACTCCCGGATGGTCGCCGACCCGAACCACGCGCCAGTGTGTGCACCATGGGACTTGAGGATGCCCCACACCACATCGGCTTGCGCCTCATCGGACGCACTGGCCACGACCATGTGATGCCCCAGCCGGGCCTCCTCCAGGTATCGGTCCTCGAGTGCCCGCTGATCGGAGAGCATGGCACCGAGCGTCAGGTACAGACGCTTCAGGATCCCCTGATCGTCATCGCGCGCATCACGCAGGTGCTGGACCCGATCGGCGATGATCACGTACGGCTCCGACGCGCTGGCGAACCGAGCAGCGGACACCGCGTCGTGCGCGGCGTGCAGGTCATCGACGACCGCGACCAGCGCACCTGGCGGGTACTCGTCCTGTCGCGGTGGCTCGGGCGGCTGTTCAGTCTCATCCTGATCATGCATCCGGCCAAGGGTAGCTGCACCTGCCCTCTCGGAGCGTATCGGCCAGTTGCTGATCGGTCTTGCAACCGCGTAGCACCTGTGCGGTTCCATCGTCGTGCTGTATCGGCTGGTGCTTTTGTATCGGCGCTGCATCGCGAGGACGACCATCAGCAGCAACGATGTCATAGGCCCGGGCGCACCATGGTCCCATGAGACTCATTCGACGACCTTCGATGCTCGGCGTAGCCGCGCGAGGCGCACTGGCCGCTGGCGCCGCGACGTGGCTGATGGACCAGGTCACGAGCGCGATGATGGCCAGCCAGGGCGCCGACGTGACGGAGCAGGAACGAGCGGCACAACCGCATGGCCGGACTGCGCTTGCCAACCTCGCGGCACGACTCGAGACGACCGCCGGCATGACCATCGACGATGGTCAGCGGGGTCGACTGCTCACGATCCTGCACTATGGCCTGGGCATCGTGCCGGGTGCCCTCTATGCAGTGCTTCGACATCGCCTGGGTCTCCCATCCGGTTGGCGCGGCGTGGTCTACGGGCTGCTCGTGTGGGCCCTCAACGACGAAGCCCTGAACAGCGCGTTGGGACTCTCGGGCGCGTTCGACGACTACCCCATCCAGACGCATGTCCGGGGTGCCATCGGCCACGTGGTGCTGGGTGTCACGACCGACACCGGTATCGACCTCCTGGGTGGTTGAGGGATGGCCGGCTCCGACGCGTCGGTCGCTCCTGGGTCGCCCGGGATCGCGCCGACGTGGTCGAGCAGTGACAAGGATGCGATCGGCGCATCGCACCTCTCGAGCCGGGTCTGGTTCACCGTCGGTCACGGCATCCTCAACGAGGTCTACTGGCCGCACGTGGACGAGCCACGGATCCGTGACCTCGGGTTCATCGTGGCGGACGGGGCGGGGTTCTGGAGCGAGGTCAAGCGCGACGCCGCCCGTGAGGTCAGGCAGGCTGATCCCGGGGTCCCGGCCATCACGGCCATCCACCGCCATGCACGCTACGAGCTGACCCTCCGGATCTGCGCGGACGACCATGCGGACACGATCCGACTCGAGGCGCGCCTGAGGGACCTGGACGACGGAGCCGCGACGAACGCACATCCGCTCCGACTCTATCCACTCATCGCTCCCCGGATCCGAGCGGGCAACGAGGACGGTCAGGCCTGGATCGGATCGCACGACGGCCACCCGATGCTGTTCGCGAGTGGCGGGTCATCGGTCCTGGCGCTCGCCTCGGCACCTGCAGCGTCCCGGCAGAGCGTCGGCTACGTCGGCACATCCGACGGCTGGACCGACTTCTCGACACATGGCCGGATGACCTGGACGTATCAGAAGGCGCCGGGCGGCAACGTCGCCGGCCTGTCCGAGGTGACGTGTGACCGAACCGTCCAACTGGTGCTGTCGTTCGGGTCCGGTGCTGATGCGGCGGGCCTCCAGGCGATGGCTGCCCTGGCCATCCCCTTCGAGCATGCGTGGAGCGAGTACACGGCGCGCTGGGCCGGGTTCCATCAGTCGCTGGTGCCGCCACCGACGCATCTCGCGCCCAGGGATCGCGACCTGTACCACACCTCGGCCGCGGCGCTGCGGTCCATGCGGGACCGTACCAATACCGGCGCCACGGTGGCGAGCCTCTCGGTGCCGTGGGGCAACAGCCGTGATGACCGGGGCGGCTATCACCTCGTCTGGGCACGCGACCTGGGCGAATGCGCCGGTGCGCTCGTGGGCATCGGGGCGGTGGCGGAAGCCCGGAGGACCCTCGCGTACCTGATCGCATCGCAGGACCCAGACGGCCACTGGCCACAGAACCAATGGGTCGATGGGCGGCCCTACTGGACGGGCCGGCAGCTCGACGAGGCCGCCTATCCGGTGCTGCTCGTCGGCGCCCTGCGGGCGGGCGCGGCCGGTATGCATGGGGACGACGGGGCGCGTGCGGACGCCTGTCGGGAGCTGCTCGACGAGAGCGCCGTGGACCGGCTGGTGCACCTCGCGGCGGGCTATATGGCCCGCTCGGGCCCGTCGACCGAACAGGACCGATGGGAGGAGACGGCAGGCCTGACACCGTCAACGCTGGCACCGGTCGTGGCCGCCCTGGTCGAGTGCGCGGAGCACCTGCCCGAACGTGCCGCGAGGTACTGCCTCGAGCTGGCCGACGACTGGAACGCGTCCATCGAGGAATGGATATACGTCCGGGGAAGCCGGCTGGCTGGGGAGCACGGCGTGGATGGCACATACGCCCGGATCACCTCCGCCGACGTCCTCCGCGGCGCGCCGCTCTCGACACCGGTGGCGCTGCAGAACCGGCACCCGGCCGGGCTGACCGTCCCTGCGGACGAGATGGTGGGTACCGATTTCCTGGCACTGGTCCGGTGCGGACTCCGCATGCCCGACGACCCCCGCATCCTGTCGAGTCTCGTGGTCGCAGATGCACTGCTCAGGACCGAGACACCGAGCGGGCCGATATGGCACCGATACAACGGTGACGGGTACGGCGAACACGAAGATGGCAGCCCTTACGATGGCACGGGCATCGGGCGGGGGTGGCCCCTGCTGGTGGGCGAGCGCGGCCACTACGAGCTCGCGGCCGGACGGGATGCACAGCCGTACCTCGGGTTCATGCGTGCCATGGGTTCGTCGGGTGGCATGCTCCCCGAACAGGTCTGGGACGCGGAGCCGATCCCGGAACGGGGCCTCGCGCCGGGTCGGCCCAGCGGATCGGCGATGCCTCTGGCGTGGGCGCACGCCGAGTACCTGAAGCTGGTGCGTTCCATCGCCCAGGGTCGCGTCATCGATCGCCCGGATGCCGCGTGGCAGCGGTATCGCGGCACGCCGCCGGCAGCCACCAGGGCGACGTGGCGGTTCACGGCGCAGCGGCCCGAGATGATCGCCGGGCGCCGACTACGGCTGGAATCGATGGCGCCCGCGCGCGTGCGCTACTCGGTCGATGGCTGGACGGCCTGGAGGGACATCGACGCGGACGACACCGGTCTGGGCGTCTGGGTGACCGACCTGCCAGGGACGGAGTCGCTGGTCCCAGGGCAGGCTATCGACTTCACCTGTTGGTGGCCGGAGGCGGGACGTTGGGAAGGCCGGGATATGCGGGTGCGAGTCATCGGCGGGATCCCGGCCGCGCGGGGTTGATGGGTCCCTCGCTGGCGACCATATCCACGGCCGCGCGGTCGGTCACACGCGGTCCCCACCTGGTGGTGCGATCTCGCCCGACCCGCGCACGATGAGGCGCGTCGGGACCATGATCCGCTGGGGTGGTCGCGAATCGCCCGCGAGCCGCGCGAAGAGCAGCTCGGCCGCCGCTCGTGCCAACTCCCCCGGGTCGTAGCCCACCACCGTGACGGGCATCGGCAGCATGTCAGCCAACTCGAAGTCATCGAAGCCGATGAACGCGACCGTCGCGGCAAGCGAACGCATGGCACGGATGACGGCGAGTGCGTTCCGATTGTTCTGGCCGAGGATCGCGGTGGGCGGATCGGCCATCGCCAGGAGCTGGCGCGTGGATGCCTGGACGAGGCTCTCGCGTGGCGGCCCCATGCGCACCAGTGCAGGTTCGAACGGGATGCCCGAGCCCTCCAGGGCGTCTCGATACCCACTCAGACGCTCGCGCGAGGTCTCGACCTCGATGGGGTCCCCGACGAAGGCGACGCGGCGGTGTCCGTGAGCGATGAGATGCTCCACCGCCTCCCGGGTGCCACGAGCGTTCTCCAGCACGACAGCGTCCGCCTCGATCCCGCCTGGTCCGCGATCGAGGAACACCACCCGGGTACCACGCGATAGCTCGGTCAGCAGGTACCGGTGATCGTGCCCCGCCGGGACCATGACCAGCCCATCCACGCCCCGCTGGAGCATGTCGGACACGACCTTGCGCTCCCGCTGGGGATCCTCTGCGGAACTGGCGATCACGATGGCGTAGTCGTGTCGTGTCGCTACCTCCTCGACCGCTCGCGCCAGCGTCGCGTAGAAGGGGTTCGCGAGGTCCTCGATGATGAGCCCGATCGTGGCCAGCGGGATGCCCTTGCGCAGATTGACGGCGGCATCGTTGCGGCGATATCCAAGGATGCTGATGGCCGATCCCACACGCGCGGTCGTCCGACCGTCCACTCCCGGTTCACTGTTCACGACGCGAGAGACGGTCTTGAGGCTGACACCGGCAGCTGCCGCGACGTCCCGCATGGTGGGGGCGGCTGTGGTCCTTGGCTTCACGCCTGGCACCCTCTGGAGGCTGGCTCGGCTCGATGACAACGAGAGACATCCTGTACCGATCTCGCGACATCATGCCGCGTCACAGCGACCGCGGATAGTCCCTGATCGTCGCTTGACAACGAAGGTCAAGGCGGCGTAGGGTGCCCAACCTTCGAGGGTTGCGACCGAGACACGTTCGGCAGTCATTCGGGAGATGCATGTCAGAGCCGCTGCTGCAGGCGCGGGGGCTGGTCAAGCACTATGGCCACGTCGAGGCGCTCCGGGGTGCCGATTTCGATGTCCATGCCGGGGAGATCGTCGCCCTCATCGGCGACAACGGCGCGGGCAAGAGCACTCTCGTCAAGGTCCTCTCGGGTACCGAACGGGCTGACGCGGGCGAGATCCTGCTCGATGGCCATGCGGTCCATATCGGCTCGCCATTCGAGGCCCAACGGCTCGGCATCGAGACCGTCTATCAGGACCTTGCCCTGGCGCCAGACCTGGACGGTGCCGCCAACCTGTATCTCGGCCGCGAGATCGTCCGCAGTGGCCTGCTGGGCCGGCTCGGTTTCCTCGATGACACGGCGATGCGGAACGGCGCGCGGCAGGCGTTCAGCGAGCTGGGGGTCGACCTCCAGAACGCGCAGAGCGTGGTCGCGAACCTCTCGGGCGGACAGCGCCAGAGTGTCGCCGTCGCCCGCTCGGTCGCCTGGGCCAGCCGCCTGGTGTTCCTCGATGAGCCGACCGCGGCGCTCGGGGTGCTGCAGACGGGCCGGGTGCTGGATGTCATCCGACGCATTCGTGATCGGGGTATCGCAGCCGTCCTCATCAGCCACAACATGCCCCAGGTCCTCGCGGTCGCTGACCGGATCGAGGTGCTCCGACTGGGCAAACGTGTCGCGACGTACCCTGCCGCTGGCACCACTGTCGACCAGCTGGTGGCGGCCATGACCGGCTCCCTGGAGCAGGTGGCACCGGTCGCGTGAACGAGGACGCCACCTTCCCGACGACCGTGCCCAACGACCCGCAGCGAGGTTCGTGGATGCGTCGGTCGGTTGCCAGCAATACCACGTGGATCTTCCTGGTCCTGCTTGGCCTCGTCGCGCTCTTCAGCATCCTGCGGCCCAACAACTTCCCCACCGAGTTCAATATCCGGGCCATCGCGACCAACGCCTCGGCGCTGCTGGTCATCGCGGTGGGTGAGACGTTCGTCATCATCACCGGTGGCATCGACCTCTCGGTCGGCTACGTGCTGCTGTTCTCGGGCGTGTGCGCCGGCCAGGCCATGAACGCGTTCGGCGACCCGACCGACAAGGGCTGGGAGGTCATCGGGCTGGGGCTGGTCGTGGCTCTCCTCGCGGGTCTGGCCTGGGGGATCGTCAACGGCCTGCTCGTCGCGCGAGCCCGTGTCCCACCGCTCATCGTCACCCTCGGCACCCTGGGCATGTCGTGGGGCCTCGCCCAGATCATCAGTGGTGGCCAGGACATCCGCTACATCCCTTCGCTCATGGCCACCGTCCTTGGTGCGGGTCGTATCGTGGGCGTGCCGTGGATGGTCATCATCGCGGCGGGTGTCGCGATCGCAGGCACCATCACCCTCAACCTGACGCGCTTCGGCCGCTACACCAAGGGTGTGGGCTCCAACAGCGAGGCTTCCAGGCGCGCCGGCATCAACGTGACCCGGCACCTCATCCGGGTCTATGCCCTGGGCGGCCTGCTCGCGGGCTTTGGCGGGTTCCTGTCGCTGGCGTACTTCACGACCACGACCATCTCCGGCCACGCGAACGACAACCTCAACGCCATCGCAGCGGTCGTCATCGGCGGCACCAGCCTCGCTGGCGGCGTGGGCACGGTGGTCGGTACGACCATTGGCGTGTTCATCCCCTCGGTGCTGGCGAGCGGGTTCGTCATCATCGGCATGCAGGCGTTCTGGCAGAACGTGGCTGTCGGTGCCGTGCTCATCATCGCCGTGTTCCTCGACCAGATGCGACGCGGAGCGCGGGGTCAGCGATGAAGCTGGCCACACTCCCCTCACCTGCGGGCGAGGTCTGCGTGCGCGCCCGTCTCGCCATGGGCTGGAGGTGACGCCGAGAGCATCGAACCTCCCACGCCCCCGATCCGTCCCACAAGCCCGCACAGTCCCCGAGGAGGACCCATGTCACACGGTAGGAAGTTGCTCATGGTGGCGGCGTCGAGCGCCCTCATCGCGAGCGCCATGTCGGCAAGCTTCGCATCAGCCCAGAGTCCCGCCGCCTCACCTGGCAACGCCTGGAACCTGACGCTCATCCAGGGCGTCAAGGGCGACCCGTTCTACGTCACGATGGCCTGCGGCGCGCAGGCAGCGGCGACCGAGCTCGGCGTCAACCTGACCGTCACGGGCGGTGACAGCTGGGACGCCACTGTCCAGACGCCGATCGTCGACTCGGTGACCGCAGCACATCCGGACGGCGTGATCATCGCACCCAACGACTCCAAGGCGATGTTCGCACCCCTGAAGCGACTGGTCGATGCGGGCATCAAGCTCACCCTGGTCGACACCAGCCTCGAGGACAACTCGATCGCGGTCTCGAACATCACGTCCGACAACGTCCTTGGCGGCAAGACCGCTGCCACGACACTCGCTGGCCTGATCGGCGATACAGGGAGCGTGCTGGTCGTCAACGTCGATCCGGGCATCACCACGACGGACGCCCGGGTCCAGGGCTTCACCGATGAGATCACTGCGAACCATCCCAACATCAAGCTGCTGCCGGTGCAGTTCACCCACGACGACCCGACCGCAGCCACCAGCATCACCACGTCCACGCTCGCGGCGAACCCGGACCTGGCGGGCATCTTTGCCACCAACGTCATCAACGCCGAGGGTGTCGCGACCGGGCTCCGCCAGGCCGGGAACACGACGGTCAAGGTCATCGCCTACGACGCGGGGCCCAAGCAGCAGGAGGACCTGACCACCGGCATCGTGCAGGGCCTGGTCGCCCAGGACCCGTACACCGAGGGCTACGACGCAGTCCAGCAGACGGTCAACGCCCTGAATGGGGCGCCTGTCGAGGCGAACATCCAGACGGAGTTGGCAGGCATCACGGCCGCCAACATCACCGACCCGGCCATCGCCAAGTTCCTGTACAAGTCAACCTGCAACTGAGCACCGTCCGCGTCATCGGACGCGGCTGATGGGAAACCACCCGGGCACATCGCCCGGGTGGTTCCATCCATGCCCGTTGCCTGAGGCCGCACCTCTGGATCCCTGGCTCACCCGCGGGCGCGCCGGGAGACTCGTCAGCACACATCACAGCGCCATGGGCGCGTACCATGGAGCGCAGGACGCGCAGCTGGCAAGCACGAGGTTTGGGTGGGCCCTCGCGTACAGACGCTCGGTGGGTTCCTCGCCATCGCGGTGATCGCGATGGGCACGTTGGTCATGTCCGGGATGCTGACGCTTCCCGCTGCTGCGGGAAATGATGCATCTGATGCCCCCGCACGGGCAGGTTTCGCGACCACGGGGAGCGGCGGCCCCACGGGGAACGGTGGCGTCACGGACCTCGCGGCCGCTGCAACGGGTCGGGCACTGTTCCTCTCGACGTGCGCCACGTGTCATGGTGCCGACGGTCGGGGTGGCGCCGGTGGTCCATCACTGGCATCATCCGGTGCCGCGGCATGGGATTTCTACCTGAGCACTGGCCGGATGCCCCTGAGCGGCCCCGGCCAACCGGCCGACCGGCAGGGCATGCACCTGGACCGGGACCAGATCGATGCGTTGGTCGCATATGGGACCACCATCAGCAGCGGACCCGCCATCCCCAACGTGGTGGTCGACGATGCGAGTGTCCAGCGCGGGCGCGACTTGTTCGTCAACACGTGTGCCGCCTGCCACGGGGCGACAGCCGCCGGTGGTGCGGTCGGCCCCGGTGTGTTCGCACCATCACTGGTCGGCACGGATCCGGTGACCGTTGCCGAGGCGGTTCGTATCGGACCGGGCGCGATGCCGCCGTTCTCGTGGGACGACGCGAGCCTGTCTGACGTGGCCGCCTATCTCGACTGGCTCGCGACCGCACCGACCCCAGGTGGCCTGTCGACCGGTGGCCAGGGACCGGTACCGGAGGGTCTCATCGCCGTGGTCATCGGGCTCGGCGTGCTGGTCCTGGTGGCGCGCTGGATCGGCAACAAGGCGAGGCAGCCCCATGGATGACCATCGGGTGAGGCGCGCCTCCCTGGTCGTCACGGTCTCCTTCTCGGCCACGATGGTGGCCGGGGTGGCGCTGCTTGGCCTGTACATCCTGGGTGGCGACACCCAGCTCGAGGGCGTGCTGCTGGCTGTGGTCCTGGGCGGTATCGGGGTCGGTCTGGTGGTCTGGTCCCACGGGCTGATGCCGGTTCCGACGCGGACCGAGGAACGGCATCCGCTCCACAGTGATGCGGCCACACGCGATGCGCTCGTGCAGGACCTGGTCCACGAGGGAGATGTCGGTCGACGACGCTTCCTGCTGCGACTCCTTGCGGGTGCCTTCGCGAGCCTCGCGGCGGCACTGGCCATCCCGGTCCTGTCCCTTGGGCCGGCCCCGGGTCGCAGCCTGTTCCAGACCTCGTGGCGCCGGGGTTCCCGCCTCGTCGATATGGACGGACAGCCCGTGAGCATTGCGTCCCTCGAGACCGGCACCATCGTGACCGTGTTCCCCGATGGTGCGGTCGGGTCGGCCGATTCCCAGACCGTCCTACTGCGGGTCGATCCGGCGCTCCTCGAGCTGCCGGATGCCGCCGCCGGGTGGGCACCGCAGGGCTGCATCGCCTATTCCAAGGTGTGCACGCATGCTGGGTGCCCGGTCGGCCTCTACCGAGAGGTCTCGCACGAGCTCATCTGCCCGTGTCATCAGTCGACCTTCGACGTGCTGCGGGGCGCCACGCCGACGTCCGGACCTGC
>JBBSOS010000037.1:0-12282 GCA_038259505.1 Candidatus Limnocylindrales bacterium
CCGCATAGCAGCCACGACATCCGGGTTCGTCCCCTGGCGTCGAAGACCCGCACCGACCAGAGTCGGACACCCGGCAGCATGCCCACGATACCGCGCCGGTCGTCACGGGCACCGAGGATGCTCGCGACGCCCAGGCCGTGGCCGTACGCGTCGCCCCAGCTACCGCTGTGGGTGCAATCCTTGCCTCCGGCAGGACGGACATCGGGATGGTTGCGCCTGATGCCACTGTCGATGACTGCGACGTCGGCATCGAACGCGCGGTGGCGCCTGCCGGAACCCAGCCGATGATCGACAGCCGTGACCCCGATCCGCCGGAGCCACGATGGGGTGATCTGGCGCCGAACACGTTCCTTGGCCGGCCGACCGATGACCTTCGACCCGGAGTCCTCGAGGTCCGACGCGCCATCGATGAGCCCGTCGTCGACGACCGCGAGCACTCGCCGGTCGTGCTCCAGCCGTTGCCGTTGCGCATCGCTGACATTCGCTCGGAAGCTGCGTGCGCCAGTCGTGTAGATGTCGAGCGCCCTGACGTCCAGCGCTCGTGCATCGGCCCCGATCCGTGCCCGCGTGCGGCGCATCCGGGCTGGCGTCGCGTGTGCCCCTCCCGGGATGTCGCCGGCGAGCGTGACGATGACGTCCGCGCGCGGGCCCGAGGCCGCCGCAGGCGCCGACGGGGCGAACTCGAACAGACCGAGCGTGGCGACGAGGAGCGTGAGCAGGGCGAGGCGCATCGGTTCTCCCTCCGGCGCGAGCCCGATGCATCGCCGTGGGATCTCCCAGCGACAGGATCGATCGTGTCCGCGCGACGGACGTCGAAGCGCCCGGGGAGGTCACCGCTGACCACCCATCCGCACTCGACCGCACCGAAGGTACCTGTGCGCATGGCGCAGACACAGCCGTACGATGGGGCCACGCGCGATGGCTCGTCCGGGTATCGGTGGCAGGCCCCGCACGGCCGACGACCGGCCCGCCAGAGGTGCCCGAGCCACGAGCACGAGTGGCTCCCGGAGTCGTCAGGCCTGCCCGAGCCGATGCAGGATCCGCCTTCTGTCGGCTCCAGTGGCAGGTCGAGGGAAGCCGTCACGAAGCACCACAGGGTGCCACCGGACGCTCTGCACACCACCCTGGTCGAGCGTCACGTCCAGGATGGCGGAGTCGAGTGCACCCGAGATGGTGCCGAACCCATCGAACAGGAAGTTGCCGAGACTCCAGGCCACCATCGAGTGACCCGTTCGCGTCGCGACCTGGAGCACATGCGGGTGGGCGCTGACGACCAGGGCTGCACCGCCGGCGACCGCCGCCTCGACCACTCGCCGCTGGTGCTTCGTGGGTCCCTGCGCGTACTCCCGGCCGCTGTGGAGCATGACCACCACGACATCGGCGTGCTTGCGCGCGGCCCTGACGTCGGCCGTGAGCTGGCTGGGTCGTGCGTAGGCCAGGCCGCTGCGGGCCCCGGACGCCTCCCAGTCGAGCCGTGGCCATTCGTTGCTGTCGAGCCGGGCATCGGCCCGGTCCAGGAACGCGACACGCAGGCCGTTGCGGGCCAGGATCACCGGCGCCCGCGCGGCGTCGGCATCGACCCCGCCGCCCATCGAACGGATACCGGCGTCATGCAGGTGCCGGATCGTATCGCGGAACGCTGTGCGGCCGTAGTCGAGGGCGTGGTTGTTGGCGACTCCCACGATGTCGAAGCCGGCGGTCCGGAGAGCCCCGACCGAGCTCGGCCTGGCTCGGAAGGTGTACAGCTTCGCCTGTCTGGTGCCGCGCGAGGAGACGACGCACTCGAGGTTGCCGATGCGGACGTCGGCCTGGTCGAGGATCGATCGGACCTTGCGGAACGGCGCCGTGATGCCCTCCTGCCGGATGCGGGACCCGATGCCCCGCGCCAGCATCATGTCGCCGACGACCATCAACCGCACGCTGCCTGCCGCCGCGGCAGGTTCGACAGCGGGTGAGGCACCCGCCACGCTCGTCCAGGACAGCAGCAGGGACAACAGGCCGGCGAGCCACGCACTCATCGAATCGGCTCACTCATGGCGTCCGCCCGCTCACCGCAGCAGCTCGACCATCGCAGCGACCCGATCTCGCGCCCGCCGTGTGGCCTCCAGCGGACGTGGACAGCTCACGATCGTCTGTGATTGTTCGCGGAGGAACTGCTGGACGTAGTAGAAGCCGCCCCCCGACTTGCCGGTCGCCGTCGAGCCCTTCCAGCCGCCGAACGGCTGGACCCCCGGCCAGGCTCCGGTCGTCGAGCCGGCCCGACGGTTGACATATACGACGCCAGCCTCGATGCCGTCGAGGAATCGCTGCTGCTCATTCTCCTCCCCGGTGTAGATGCCGGCGGTCAGCCCCTGGATGTTGGCGTTGGCGAGGGTCAGCGCCTGATCGAGCGAGTCCACCGGCGCGACCACCGTGAACGGCAGGAACAGCTCCTCTTGGAAGAGTCGGTGGTCCGTGGGCAGGTCCGCCGCGATGGTCGGGGCCACGAAGTAGCCGGCATCGTAGGCGCCGCCCGTCAGCCGCTGTCCACCGATGACGACCCTGCCGTCCCGTTCTGCGTCGGAGACCGCGGCCTCATAGCGGTCGACCGCGCGCTGGTTGATGACAGGTCCCATCCAGTTCGTACGGTCGAGCGGGTCACCGATGGTGATGGCCCCGGTCTTCGCCGTGAGGCGGGCCAGGAAGTCGTCATACACCGCGTGCTCGACATACACCCGGCTGTTCGCGGAACACTTCTGGCCCGAGAGGCCGAACGCGGCACGCATCACGCCCTCCGCCGCTTCGTCAAGGTCAGCGCTCGCCGTCACGATGGCCGGGTTCTTGCCGCCCATCTCCACGATGACCGGCTTGGGATACGCCTTCGCGAAGTCCTTGTACAGCCGGAACCCGACCTCGAAGGATCCCGTGAACAGGATGCCATCGACGCCGGCGTTCTCCTGGATCTCCGCGCCGACGGTCTCTCCGGGACCGAGGACCATGTTGAACACCCCGTCCGGGAGGCCCGCCTCGCGCATCACCTGGGTCAGGAGCACGCCGGTCAGGGGCGTATCGGACGAGGGCTTGTAGACGACCGTGTTGCCCGCGACCAGTGCACCACCCGATGGCCCGCCCGAGAGGGCGAACGGGAAGTTGAAGGGGCTGATGATGCCCCACACGCCGTACGGCTTGAGCACCGAGCGGGTGTGCACGGACGGATCGCCCAGGTCGCCCATGGGATGGTCGAAACCGTCGTTCTGTTCGACCATGTCGCACGACCAGCGGATGAGGTCGGCCGTCTCCTCGACATCGCCCAGCGCCTCGAGCCGGTTCTTGCCGACCTCGATGGCGACGACTGCCGAGATCTCCATCTGTCGCTCCGAGATGCGATCAGCCACCGCTCGGAGGAGTGCGACGCGCTCCTGCCACGGGCGCCGGGACCAGGCAGGGAATGCGGCCCGGGCTGCCTCGATGGCGTCCTGGACGTCCCGGCGCGTACCCCTGGCGAAGGTGCCCACGACCGCGCCATCGATGGGCGACCGCTTCTCGAAGGTGCCGTCCCCGTCGCGCTCCCGGCCGCCGACCACGTTGCGGTAGTTGCCGCCAAGCAGCGCCTGTGCGCGTTCCAGCCCAGCGTCGAACTGTCGATGCAGCTCCAAATTGTCGTTGTTGAGCGTCGCGTAGGTGATCTTGAGGCGCGGTGTGCTGGCGGCGTCGGTCATGGGCGGGAGTCTAGCGCGGGCCCCTGCGACCAGCAGTGCCGCGGGCCTCGGCCACGCGTCCCGGCGTCAGCCCACGCTGGCGTGACGGGAGCTGCGCGCGCAGGCCGATAGCCCGTGTCGTGCTACCGGGCCGGCAGCCCGGGCGGTGGACCCGGACTGCCGGTCTGAACTCGCCTCGATCAGCGCACGTACATCAGTGATCCGGGAGTGGGACGACCGGACAGGCCGACCGCGACGGCAGTCCTCGCGCGCGACCGCGACCGACTGTAGGGCGTCGGGGTGGCGGCGCTGGTCGTCGACGCGAGCGTATGGGTCGCGGCATTCGATCCGACGGACGCGCATCACGCGGCGAGCGTCGCTTTCCTCAGACGCGCCGAGACCGTGGGTGCCAGCCTGGCCGTGCCCGCGTTCGCGATCGTGGAGACCGCATGCGCGATCGGTCGGCGCACGGGATCGGCATCGGCGGCATCCAGCGCGGCTCGGTCACTGATGGGTCATCCGTCCCTGGCCGTGGAGCCCATGTCGGCCGAGTTGTTGGCCAGCGCGACGGAGCGTGGCATCGCCAGGCGTCTCCGGGGCGGGGACGCCCTCTACGTGGCCACTGCGCTCGTGACCGGCGGTCAACTGGTCGCGTGGGACCGGGAACTCCTGGCTCGTGCTGGTGCCACCCTGCCGACCGCGTCCGGCCCGACTCCTGATGATGCCGGAGACGAGCCCCAATGAGGACAGCCTGCGGGGTCCCTCTCAGGTCGCCCGTACGCGGGGGTCGACCTCAGGCCCGGATGATCTGGACCACCGCGTTGTAGTCGGGGACCAGGGCGATCGGATCGCGCTGACCGGCGCGGAGGAGCGGATTCGCTTCCGGGAAGAACATCTGGACGTTGCCAGCCCGCAGCCGGGAGATGCGGACCCGCGCCCGGACCTCGCCAGATCCCGACCGAACCAGCACGGCTGCGCCGTCGTCGAGACCCAGGCCCTCGGCGTCGGCACGGGCCATGAACAAGGCATCGCGGTCAGCCCCCGTCAGCGGGTCCTTGCGCTTGATGATCATGGAGTTGAACTGCTTGCCGCGCCGGGTGCTGAGCCAGAAGCGGCCGGTCGGCAGTTCTGATTCGCGGGGTGCGACCACCTGGAAGTGCGCCTTGCCATCGTGGGTCGGGAAGATCCAGCGATCGCACAGGCGCTCGCCGCCCCACTGGAACTGGTCACCCGTCTTCGAGAGGTGCTGGATGCCCTCGTAGAACGGCACGACGCGTGCGATCTCCTCACGGATCGCCCCCGCGTCGCCACAGCCCAGTGTCGCTGCACCGCGCGGGTCGACCGCGGCGGCCAGCTGCAGGTAGATCTGCCACTCCGCCTTCGCCTCGCCGATCACCGGTCCCCGGATGGCAGGGCTGAACGCGACACGTCGCTCGGTGGTGGTCTCCGTGCAGCCACCCGGTTGCTCGTAGCGCGTCTGGGCCGGGAGCAGCAGCACCTCCTCGCCATCGACGAGCATCTGGGAGCTGGTCACGATGTCGACATGGACGCGGAGCGGCACTCGGCCAAGTGCATCCGCAACGGCCGCAGGGTCTGGTAACGTCTCGAGGAAGTTGCCGCCGGACGACCAGAGCACGTCGAGATCGCCGGCCCCCGCAGCCTCCACCATCTCCGCGGCGGATCGACCTCGCGTCGAGCGCATCGGGAAGCCGTACTGCGCCGCCAGCTCCGCCGCCGTGATCTCGTTGATGGGGACGCCACCGGGGAAGACCGTGGCGTATGCGCCCATCTCGGCGCCACCCTGGACGCCGGAGTGGCCCCGGATGGGCATCAGCCCGGCACCCGGTCGACCGATGTTGCCGCGCGCCAGGGCGAGATGCACGATCGATCGCACGTTGTCCGTGCCACAGACGTGCTGGGTGATACCCATCGACCACACGAGGACCGCGCTGCCAGCCGCTGCGTACAGCCGGGCGAACCGGGTCATCTCCTCGATCGTCGAACCTGACCATCGGGCCAGGTCCTCCATCGACCGGTCCCTCAGCGAGGCCGTCAACTCGTCCCAGCCTGTCGTGTGCTCGAGGACGAATCGTTCGTCGACCAGTCCTTCGTCGACCATGACCTTGAGCACCCCGGTCAGGAACGCGATATCGCCGCCCGTGTTGACCTCGAAGAAGTCGGTCGCCATCTGCGTCCCGAACAATGCGCTCTCCGGGTTCGACGGCACCCAGTACCGCTCGAGCCCCGGCTCGCGCATGGGGTTGACGACCACGATGCGTGCCCCCCGCTTGCGGGCCATGTACAGGTACTTCATGAATACCGGCTGCGCGTTGGCCACGTCGGCACCGAACAGGACGATGAGGTCCGACTCGATGACGTCGGTGTAGGACACGGTCGTCGCGGCAACGCCTACGGACTCCCTGAGCGCGTTCGTGGATGGTGCGTGGCAGATGCGGGCGGCGTTGTCGACGCTGTTGGTACCCAGGAAGCGGGCCACCTTCTGGGCCACGTAGTACACCTCGTTGGTGATGCCGCGAGCGGTCAGGAAGAAGCCCAGTCGGTCACCGCCGTCGCATGCGTCCTTCGCCCGGGCAGCCCGCATCCGATCGGCAACGAGCTGCAGTGCCGTCTCCCAACTGATGCGCGAGAAGCCCGGCTCTCCCCGACGCCGGAGCATGGGGTAGGGGAGCCGGCCCAGCTCCCGGAGCTCGGTGCTCGACAGTTGACGCAGCGCGGCCACATCGACTAGCCGCCCGATATCCATCGGGCGCATCGTGTTGAGCTTGAGCAGGTTGAGCCGCGTCGTGCACAGGTGGATCCCCTGGATGGTCCAGTCGTGGAAGCCCGCCACGCCCAGGGCGCAGCCATCGCAGACGCCCTGCGAGAGGATCCGCCACGCGTAGGGGAGGGCGTGCTTGTTCTCCCACACGGTGCGGGCCATCTCGCCGAAATGGTTGGGCTTCTGGAGACCTAACCCGTTCGGTCGCAGGCTGACCCACAGGTCCGGCGCCAGGCGCCGCGCGCGCTTCTTCCGTGGCCGGGCGCGTGGATCGGCGGTCACGGGACCAGTCCCAGTCGATCTGGGCGGCTGTACACGTTGTATCGCTCACCGCGCAGGAAGCCCACCAGGGTCATGCCGACCGCCGCAGCGGTATCGACGGCCAGGTCCGTCGGCGCTCCGACCGCGACCAGGACCGGGATACCTGCCATGGCTGCCTTCTGGACCAGCTCGAAGCTGACCCGACCGCTGAGCAGCAGCATCGCGTCGTGGAGCGGAAGCTCCCCGGCAACCGCGGCCGCGCCGATGACCTTGTCCAGGGCGTTGTGCCGCCCGACGTCCTCGCGCAGCAGCCGAAGCGTGCCGTCGATGTCGAACAGGCCGGATGCATGCAGACCACCGGTCGATTCGAAGGTCTCCTGGGCTGCCCGGAGGCGCCCCGGCAGATAGGGCAGGAGCGCGCGGTCGATGCCCGGCCCATCGGGCAGCGGAGCACTTCGCCGCACGATGTCCCCGATGCTGGCGGTACCGCAGATGCCGCAACTGGCGGTCGCGATGGTGCGCCGCTCGGCGATGCGGGTCACATCCAGCCTGTTCCGGAGGTGGACCACGACCGAATCGTCCGGCCGGGAGACGGTGGCTGGATCGCCCAGGGCCACGCTCTCGATGTCCTTCGGGGAGGCGAGGCCCTCCGTGATGAGGAACCCGACGGCGAGGTCGGCTTCATGGCCCGGCGTGCGCATCGTGACCGCGATCTCCAGCGCCTTCCCGTCGGGACCCGCAGCCATGATCTGGAGCGGCTCCTCGCCGGCGAGCCGATCCGTGCGGGATTCGACGCCGTCCGCGTCGACGGTGACGACGCGCGCCGAGACACTTCGCGCGATGTGGGCCGTCGTCATCGCTCGCGGGCCAGGTCTGCGGGCGTGTCGATGTCCAGGGCGGACCGCCCGGACGGATCGGCGCGTCGCCACTCCGTCTCGCCGATGGCCAGTGTCATCGAGTCGTCCAGCAGGACCCGCATGCGCCGTTCTCCGCGGTCGAGCAGCCTGGCCGTCCGCATCCGTGTCATCCCGCGGCGACAGGCCATCGGAAATGGTTGCGGGCGCCCGTCAACCATGAGACACGCGAGGTCTGCGCCGCGGTCGGAGTCGAGGCGTGCCGCCAGCAGGCGGAGCACGGACGGTGCGAGCCAGGGCATGTCCACCGCGAGCACCAGCACCATCGCATCGTCGGTCGCGGCAAGTCCGGCCTCGATCCCACCGAGGGGTCCCTTGCTGGTGCGCCTGTCGTGGACGACGCGGATCCGCCCATCCGCGACCAGGTCATCCGGCAGAGGTCGATCCGGATCGATCACCACGAGGATGCTCGTCGCATCGGGCAGCCCGTCGATGACCCGTTGGAGCCTGGGCGTCCCGTCGATGTCAAGAACGCGCTTGTCCGTGCCCATGCGCCGGCTGGAGCCGCCGGCGAGCACGATGACAGTTGGCTGCGTGGGCGCGGTCACGGGCCCATGGTCGCGCACGCTTCGACGACTGGCAAAATGCGGCACCGATAGCCCGGCACGGGGCGCCGGAGACCCAGGACTCAGGCGGTCTGCACCGATCGGAAGCAGTCGGAGCAGTAGACCGGCTTGTCCATGCGCGGCTTGAACGGCACCTGTGCCGCATTGCCGCACTTGGAGCAGATGACGGCGAAGTATTCCCGGGTCGGGCGGTAGTCGCCGCGCTCATAGCCACGAGGTCCGCCGATGTCGCGCACCTCGTATCCGCTCGAGTCACGCATCGAGCGGCGTGAGGCACGACAGCCTGTGCAGCGCTTGGGGTCCGAGACGAACCCTTTCGTGGCGTAGAACTCCTGGTCAGCGGCGGAGTGGATGAACTCCACACCGCAGTCGACGCAGGTCACGGTTCGATCGACGTAGGACACCAGGACCTCCCCATGGGACAACCGTATCTTCAGAGTCACCGGCTTCTGGGCGTCCCGAACCGGGCAGCGCGAAACAAGGGCGTGGCGTCTGGGATCCGACCGGGCGCCGCGCGTCCCAGGTGCTCTGCCGAGGTCCCTGTCTGGGGCGCACCGGATGCGGTGGCGAGGGTACACCCAGACCCGCGGATCGCACAAACACCCACCGGGAGGCTCCAGGGCCAGACCGCGACCGACCGCGACCGACCGCCCGTGCCCGCGGGCAGGCACCACACTCGACCCGCCCGTAGCCCATCAGTCCCATTCGGAAGCCATCGCGGCGTGTGGCACGATAGCCATCGGCCCGACACCGCAGCGAAACGCGGATCCACCTGGGGTCGCACGTCGCGTCCGGTTCGGGGCGGATCAAGGGGCAGGGAGGTCGAGGGACGCATGCCGCGGTTGTTGCACATGGCCGACGTCCATCTGGGCGCGCGCTACCGGGACCTGGGTGATGCGGCGTCCCGACAACGCGACCGCCAACTTGCGGCCTTCCGTCGCGCCCTGGACGCCGGTATCGCGACGCCGGTCGACGTGGCCCTCGTGTGTGGCGACCTGTTCGACTCCAACGCCCAGCCGCGGCGCACCGTCGAGGTCGCCGCCATCGAACTGCGCCGGTTGACCGACAAGGGCATCCGGGTCGTGCTCATCCCGGGCACCCACGACTGCTACGAGGCGGGGTCGATCTATCGCGTGTTCGATCTGCGTCTCATGGCGGGCCTGTCCGAGGGCTCCGACCTGCTGACCGTGCTCACGCCCGATCGTCCGGACGTGGTGTTCCGGGACCTGGACCTGGTCATCTACGGCCGCGTGGCGGCGACCAAGACAGCAGCCCGCAGCCCCCTCGCAGACTTCACCACGGCTGCGGAGTCACGCGCCCGGTGGCGGGTGGCCATGATCCACGGCTCGATGATCATCCCCGGCAAGGTGGAGCAGGACGACGTGCTGTTCTCGAACACGGAAGTGGCCGCAAGCGGTCTCGATTACCTCGCACTGGGGCACTGGCACTCGTGGCAGACGGGTCACTCGGGCTCGACCACCTGGGCCTATCCGGGTGCACCCGAGCCGATGGCCCTCGACCAGACCGGTGCCGGTCGGGTCGCCATCGTGGAGCTGGCCGAGCGAGCCGGCGAGCGGGTGGTCACGGTCGAGCCGCTGACCGTGGGCCGCACGCATTTCGGATCGCTGGAGCTCGATGCGGCCGACGTACCATCACAGGGGGCGCTCGTGAATCGGCTCATGGGTCTCGCGGATCCCGACCTCATCATGGACGTCCGCATCGGTGGGGTCTCGACCGATCGGCTGGACCTCGACGCGGACGCGGTGTCGCGCGAGCTGGCAGCCTCGTTCCTCAAGCTGCGCGTCCAGGACCGCTCCGTGGCGGCGCTGCCGGAGGGACCGCTGCCGCCACCCGAGACCATCGCGGGCTCATTCGTGCGCGACCTCGAGGCACACATCGCGGCGGCCGAGCAGACCGGCGATGTCGATGCGGCGAATGAAGCGCGCGAGGCGCTTCAGCTCGGGCGCCTGCTCCTGGACGATCCCCGCCAGGTCGACCTGGTCTAGCCATGCGAATCATCCGCCTGCATCTCCAGGGTGTTCGCCGGCATCGCGAACTCGACATCGCACCGGCCGCCGGGCTGACCGTCATCCGGGGCCCCAACGAGGCCGGAAAGTCGACCGTCCAGACAGCCCTCGAGATGGCCCTCTTCCGCAAGGGCACCTCGACCTCCCGGGAGCTGCTCGACGTACGGACCTGGGGATCGACCCAGGACCCGGTCGTGGAGCTCGACTTCGACCACGATGGCACCCCTGGCCGGCTGGTCAAGCGCTTCGCCGGCCAGAAGGGGACGGTGGAGCTCGAGGTCGACGGCCAGACCATCACCGACCAGGCGCAGGTGGACAGCGTCATCGCCGAGATGACCGGGCTGCCCTCGGAGAAGTTCCTGCGCTCCACTGCCAGCGTCCGTCACCACGAGCTCGATGACCTCGACCGTGACGAGGGCGCCCTCCGGGACCGGCTCCAGCAGTCCATCAGTGGCGCCGACCGCGGCACCAATGTCGCTCGACGGGTGCTCACCGAGGCCGTCCGCCGCTACCGGTCCGAGGGGATCCGCAACCCGGGTCTGGTGAAGCACCATCGGGCCGAGCTGGACCGGCTCCGGCAGGAGCTGGCTGACGGCGAGACGGCGCTGGGCAGACTGGAGGCCGATCGCACGGCGCTCGCGCTCGCCCATGACCGTCGCGCCCAGCTCGACGCCCGCTTGGCCCGCGACCAGGAGGCGCTCGACGCTGGCGAACGTGCCGTCCGGCTCGAGACCTCCGCGACCGACGCCGAAGCACGCTACATGCGCCTGCGCCAGGCGGTCGAGCTCCAGGGCCGCATCACCCAGAGCGAGCGGGACCATCCGACATCCACGCCACTCCCCGAGCTCAAGGAAGGGGTCCGGCGCCTCAAGGACCTCCAATTCCAGATCCAGGAGCTGGAATCGGGGCTGGAACTCCAGCCCGACCTGACGGCCGCACCCGTGACCTTCGCTCGAACGCCACGCTGGAAGCCGGTGGCACTGCTGTCGGTGCTGGCACTCATCGGTGCCGTCGCCGCCCTGGGCCTTGGGTTCGCGACCACGATCCTGCCCTCGATCGCAGGCATTGGCGTCGGTGTCCTGCTGGGCGTTGTCGGCGTCGGCCTCGGCGCATGGGCGTTCCGGGGATACCGGCGGACCCAGGAGGTGCGTCGCCAGATGGACCTCCAGGAGGCCGAGATTGAGCGACGACTCCGCGGCCGGACCCAGGAGGAGGAACAACTGCGCACGGCGCGGCGTGAGCGAGATGGGCTGCTGACCGCGCTGGGTCTCCAGGATGTGTACGGCGGTGACGCGCTCCTCGACCGTCAGGCCGCGCATACAGCGGTCATCGAGGAGATGCGTGCCGAGATGCGGGGCGTCCTTGCCGGGGTCCAGGTCAGTGGTGACCTCGCTGCCGAGCGGGACCGTGCGGCCGCCGAGATGGACCAGTCGCGCCACGCCCTGTCGGGGCTGGGCGGTGTGGCCCAGGACCCGGCCGCGGCGCGGGTACGGGCGCAGCAGGTCCTGCGGCAGACCCAGCAGGAACGCGAAGGGGCCATCCAGGAGGAGGGCCAGGCACAGGGCCGCGTGGACCAGAACGACATCGATGCGGAGCGCGTCGCTGCCCTCGCTGAGTCGGCGCAGACGACCGAGGATCGACTGGCGGCACTGGAACGCCGTGCACGCATCTACGAGCTGACGCTGGCCACCATCGACCACGCGGAGCAGGGCACCATGAAGAAGGCCGCTCGGTATCTCGAGGAGCACATGTGCGACGACGTCTCGCGCATCACCGATGGCCGTTACCGGCGCGTCGAGGTCAACGAGCAGGACCTGACCTTCCGGGTCTGGTCCGTCGAGGCCGGCGACTGGGTCGCTGTCCAGCAACTGTCGCGAGGGACGCTGGACCAGGTGTACCTCGCGGCACGGTTGGGCCTGGTGCGCCAGGTGACCCAGGAGCTAATCGTGCGCGATGGCGCACAGATACTGGGGGGTTACGTCTTCACGCCCAGCGCGCTGGCGGTGGCGCCGGTGATCACGCAAAGCAAGACCCCTCTCATCATTTTCAATGCCGCCA